>JAIPDI010000006.1 GCA_021737785.1 Deltaproteobacteria bacterium | reverse complement strand
GGGCTTTACAATACAGTCTGTTCCAGCCCCAAGAACAGTCTTTCATGGGACGGTATGTCCTTGCTGCCTTTCCGTAAACATTATTCGGAGCCCGGGGGCGGCCGCCGACCGATACGACCGCATTTTATTGCAGCTCTTGAACAGAGACCCCCACGGGCGTCCAGAACGCTTCCGGGACTTGGGTGAAACCTTTTGGTTGCGGCTGTTAGGCCGCCTTAGGGAATACAGTACCCCTATCGCGCAGCACTTCAATATGGGTGTGAAACAGTATAATGCTTCTGAGGATATAGTAGATGTAAAGAACCGCACTCCCTCAGGCGCCCACAGCCGCAATTAAAAAATGGGCATCCAAAGTCCTGGGGCGGCCGGCGAAGGTTATGCGCCCATTTTAATTCAGCTCTTGGAAAGAGGCCCCCACGCGCTTATTGACAGGGCACCAGCTTCTCCGCATGGTGCAGTGAAGTCACCCCGAAGGTTCTGAAAACTTGGAGGAGGTGCCGACGCTACGGGGTTTTTCAGACGAACTACCCTTCATACCTCATTTACAAGGGGGGCGCTCCTTTATACATTTTGCCGCATCATGTGAAAACAGATGAGTCCTCCCGGGATCAAGGGATAAAGAAACAGGAACTCCATAAAGGCTCTGATGAAAATTGAATCCTGCCCCGCTCCCCTCAGGGAAAGGATCACCGGCGAAGGCCCGCTGACCCCGGTGATCCTTCGTCTGGCCGGTCCGGTCATTCTGATGATGTACCTCCAGGGGGCGTATAACATCATCGACACCATTTGGGTAGGGCGATTGCTGGGGAAAATTGCCCTCGCAGGGATCGCCGCCGGGGGCTTTGTCCTGTGGTCCCTGTTCGGCCTGTCCAACCTGGTCGCCGTAGGCAGCGCTGCCATGGTCGCCAGACGGATCGGCGAATCAGATTTGGAACAGGCGGAGACCGTGGCCACCCGAAGCCTGGCCTATTCATTCGGGTTGGCTGTGGCCATCGGATCTGTCCTCTGGTTCCTTACGCCGTTTCTCTTCCAGATAATGGGGACAGGATGGGAGGTTACCGCACAGGGATCCGAGTATCTCCGGATGATCCTGCTGGGGTGCCCTCTGATCTTTCTCTCTTTCCAGATTTTTAGGACCTTTCAGGCGGCGGGCGATACGGTCACTCCCATGTGGCTTATGTCCATTTCGCTGGTTGTCAATACGGCCCTGGATCCGGTGCTTATGCTCGGTGCAGGCGGTCTTCCGGCCATGGGACTCAAGGGAGCGGCGCTCGCCACGGTTCTTTCGCGGCTCTTGTTCGTGGTCCTGGGACTTCGGCTTCTATGGAAAAGGGAACGGCTGGGGTCGGGCGGTCTGTCCGATTGCCGGGCCGGACATTGGGTTCGAGGTCTTTTGCCCACCGTATCTGAAGGCGTCATAGGAATCCGATCGCAGATGTGGATGGGGTGGGACTGGAAATTGTTGTTCAGTATTATTCGG
Organism: Deltaproteobacteria bacterium; assembly: GCA_021737785.1. NCBI lineage: Bacteria > Pseudomonadati > Myxococcota > Myxococcia > Deltaproteobacteria bacterium. The sequence continues at coordinate 136,039 of JAIPDI010000006.1, read as the reverse complement.
ATCGGTCTTCCGGAAGCCGTCAGCCAGACGCTTTTTCCAGCTGTTTACATGGTGATGACGCGCCTTCCCGCCTCCTATGGTGCGCGTTATGTCGCTGCGCTTCGGATCGGTCACACGGTGGAAGGGGTGAGTTTCTTCCTTGCCATGGGATTCGCCATAGCCGCAGCCACCTGCATCGGTCAGAATCTGGGGGCTGAAAAACCGGAACGGGCGGATCGAGCCGGCTGGATCGCCGCCGGGGTGGTTGCGGCCATACTGCTTATCTTTTCCGGATGCTTTTTCCTCTTTTCCCACAGAATTGCCGCGATTTTCTCCGATGACCCGGGGACGGTCCAGGCGGGCGCCGCCTATCTGGAGATTCTGGCGGTGAGCCAGGCGTTCATGGGGATCGAAATCGTTCTGGGGGGCGCCTTCAGCGGGGCAGGAGACACCATCCCTCCCATGGCCATATTCGTGCCCCTCAACCTGGCGAGAATCCCCCTGGCCTATTTGCTCACCGGTCCCGCGGGCCTGGGGGTAAACGGGGTCTGGTGGGCCATCTCCGGTTCCACCATCTTGAAGGGGCTCGCCATTTCCTACTGGTTTGCCCGGGGTCGATGGAAAGAGAAAAAGGTGTGAAAAGCGATGCACCCCTGGGTAAGCGCTGACCAAGGATAAGGGCCGAAATATTTCAAATACAGGAAAGACCTCATACCCAAAACACCATGATCTGATGATAATGTTTTGACTGAGGAAAATTCCGGGGATATACGGGATTTTTCAAATAGGCGGGGCCCCGGCGATCCCTTTTTTACAAAGACTGCCTGGGCAATAAACAGCTGGTCTTACATATCCATAACAGAGGAACCGGGTTGAAAATCGATGTATTCCGGATGCCGGACCTTCAAGGGAAGTGTTCAGTACATCGGCGTCAGAGGAAAATAACCATCAAAACAGAGAATGAGGAGAAAAGGAGGCTGATCATGAAAACCAAAAAAACGGATAACTCACTTAAAACCCATCGTAAAAAGCTATTTATGGCCTGTCTGTTCCTGACTTGCGTTTTTGTCTGGACCGGCGCTTCATTTTCACAGCAGGATACTTCCCGCGATCCGGCAGGCGAATCTGCCGAAAAGAAGATCGAGGGAAACAGGACCACGGATCAAGGCGCCGGACCAGACGCCCAGATATCGACAGGCACTTATCCCCTCATCGGCCGCGATCTCATCACCCGCCGTGGCAAGAATGTCGGAGAGGTGGAGAATGTGATCGTCAACTATGACGGCCAAGTGGAGAAGGTCATCGTGGATGTGGGCGGTTTTCTGGGCCTGGGGGAAAAGAGAGTCGCTATCCCTCTGGATACGCTGCGGTTGAGTAAATGGAATGAGGCAGTCTATCAGGGAACGGAAGAGGAGCTTGAAGAGATGGACGAATATGAATCGCCGGAGCGGCGGTTGGCCTGGCAGCGTGCCCGGTATCCATACGGAAGACCCTACGCTACCCGATGGCACGATCCTTACTGGACCCGGCGGTACGATCCGTACACTCCGGGGGGATATGGTAGAGAAGGCGGACCTTACGGTTGGGATGGCCCCATGTATGATCGGGAACGGTGCCCCTATTCAGAGGATTACGGGTATCGCTGCCCCCCCGGACGGCGAGACCGGGACGAACCTCGCTGGCACAGGTACGAGCGAAAGACCCATGGTCGCAGAGGGGGTCCGGATTCATACCGGTACGGCAGGGAGCAGGGAGATACGGGTCCCGGTCGGATGGACAGGTCCCGCTTTAGGATCAGCGATCTCATGGACCAGACCGTCACTAACCCTCAGGGCGAAGAGATCGGCAAGGTGGAGGATGTCATTATCAGCGAAAACGGACAGAAGGTGCAGGCCGTTATCTCTGTTGGCGGGTTTATGGGACTCGGGGACAAGAAAATTTCGGTTCCCTTGGAAGAATTGAGCCGTAGAGAGGGGAAAGTGATCTGCAATCTCTGTAAAGCCGAAATCGAACGAGAGCCCGGTTACACGTCCACACCAGATGAAAACGTGGACAGAGGGGGCGGGCAAGAAAAGAAATAGTCTAATCTTAAGTCGAAGGCGTGACCCTGACAATCGATGAAATATCCTGAAAAATACCATGGATACCCAATTTTTGAGAGATGAATGTCTGTACCCAGCCGGAGAAAGGAGTGGGCGCAATGAATAACTTCAAAAAGATTTTATGCATTCTGGGCTTGTGTGCAGCCATTTCGTTTTTTGCCTGCGAGGACAAAGGCCCCATGGAGAGAGCAGGAGAAAAGGTGGATGAGGCCATTGAGGAAACAGGAGATAAGCTGGAAGAAGCCGGAGACAAAGCTGAAAGAGCGATGGATTAAACGCACGAAATCCACCTTTCCGTAACAGGCATTCAAGGCCCTGGGGCGGCCGCCGAATGATGGTCCCGTGTTTGTCCTGAATTAGTGGAGGAGATGATTATGGGGATAGGGAAGCTTTGGGTCTTTTTGGCCCTACTTATTTTGTTGGGAATCTGGCACGGGGTAGGAGGGGCTTTGGGGGAGGAGACCCAAGTAAATCATAAGGAGAGTGAGGCGATGAACGATCAGCGACAGGGCCTTAACACGGCTACCTTTGCGGGCGGCTGTTTTTGGTGTGTGGAGGCGGATTTTGAAAAAGTAGCGGGTGTGACCGAAGTGATCTCAGGATATACCGGCGGAGAAAAACCGGATCCGAGCTACGAAGAGGTGTCCACCGGGGACACCGGACACCTGGAGGCGGTTCAGGTAACGTATGATCCTCGAAAGGTCTCCTATGAGGCACTGCTCCAGGTCTTCTGGCGGCACGTGGATCCCACTGATCCGGACGGCCAATTCGTGGATCGAGGGCCGCAATATCGAACCGCCATATTCTACCATGACGAGGAGCAGAGGAACCTGGCTGAAAAGTCTAAAGCCCAACTGGAAAGTTCGGGACGTTTCTCCAAACCCATTGCCACCGAAATCCTTCCCCTGAGACGTTTTTATCGGGCGGAGGACTACCATCAGGATTATTACGAAACCCATGCCCTCCGGTACAAATTCTATCGATGGAAATCCGGCCGCGACCAGTTCCTGGAAAACGTTTGGAGCGAAGAAGAAAAACCGGCTCCGGACCGGTCCATCGAGTCTTCCTATTCCAAGCCCAGCAACAAAGTACTCCGGGAGAAATTGACGGATATACAGTATGAAGTGACCCAGAAAGAGGGGACCGAACCTCCATTTAAAAATGCGTACTGGGATAACAAGAGAGAAGGGATTTACGTGGACATCGTATCCGGAGAGCCCCTTTTCAGCTCTCTGGATAAATATGAATCCGGCACGGGCTGGCCCAGCTTCACCCGGCCTCTGGAACCGGACAATATCGTGGAAAAGGAAGACCGGCGCCTGTTCAGCACCCGTATCGAGGTCCGGAGCAAACATGCAGATTCCCATCTGGGCCATGTCTTCAAAGACGGGCCTCCGCCCAACGGGCTCCGTTACTGCATGAACTCCGCGGCCCTTCGATTCATTCCCAAAGAAAAAATGGAAGAGGAAGGGTATGGGGAGTATCTGGACCTGTTTCAGAAGGGGGCGGAGACGAAAAAGTGACTTTGTCTCCAATAGTCAGGATCGTCAGGTTGCAGCGAAGTCGCCCAGGTTCCGAATTGGCCGCCCATCCCGTCATGAGAAATGAGGTTCAATCCATGCATCAGCCTTTCCGCCCACTCGACCCTCCAGAACCCCGCCCGTCGGTAGATAAAGCCCTTTTCAGCTAACTGCAATACGGTAGAATTTGAAGAAATAGAATCCATAAGGGTGAGGAAACAGACCAAATACAGTCTTGACCCCATATGTTTTTCACCTCCACTTTCCTATGATGAAGTATCAGGAGGCGGCCTGACGGCCGCAACCATAGAAGGTCTTGGTGTAAATCCCGGAAATTTTTGAGCGCTTGCCCATAAGGCGCCAACTTCTCCGCATGGTGTCCCGCAAGGCGGGATTACAACCAAAGATTCTAAAGCATCATAATGATGAGGCGTCATGGAAAATATGAAAAATCAGGAAAGGAGGTAAAAATGAAAAAGAATCTGAAAAAGCGGGGTTGGGGCATTATGGGAACCCTTTGCGCGGTCGTGATGACCGTGTGCATGGTCTATGCGGTCAATGCACAGGTCCCCGCAGAGGTGGACTCCAACCCGAAAACCTACATGCCGGTGGTCATTGAGGAAGACTTCGATACCACCATGGCGGAGGATGTTAAGGCAAAGCCGAAGGTTATGGATCGGCAACAGACGCTTTTGGAAAGACGTTATGACCTGAGCGACCGGCCCGCCGATGTGATGATGTCCGGAAAGCGAAAACCTATTCAGAAGGGGGTACGGGTAAAACTTCCTGAAGGGATGACCTGGGAAAAATTGAATGCCATGACCCCGACGGAAATTAGACAAAAGGACTTTTTTCCCGAGGGATTTCTGCCTCTTCCGCATGCCAAGCATGAAACCGGAGGACAGGTATTTCCTAAGGACCAGATCGATGAGATCCAGAAACTGGAACAGCGATCTCTGGAACGATTCGATGTGGAGTTTGATATCCCTGAACATTTTATACCGGAATTCCCTCCGCCCGTTTATCTGACCACCCGGCCGGATCTGGGAGACGTTTCCCAGGGAAAACTGCTGAGCATCCATAATTACTATAAACTCATGAAGGGCATCCTCACTCCGGTTCAGATGGAAGGGTTGAGACTGCTGCTTACGCCCTTTCCCCAGCAGCAGTTCAATCAGACCGAAGACCGGAAGGTCAAGGATCCCAGCCTGGGTGTTGCCTGTCTTGATTGTCATACCAACGGCCATACCAATGCAGCCTTCCATTTGAATCCGGATACCCGGCCCCAGGTGGCCCGGTTCCGGTTGGATACGGTGAGCCTGCGGGGTATGTTCAACCAGCAGATTCATGGCTCCAAACGGTCCCTGCGATCCATCGAGGACTTTACGGAGTTTGAACAGCGGACCGCCTATTTTGACGGAGATCACGTGATTGCCGCAAAGAAGGGCGTGAATCTGCCCGACCGGGCCAGTCAGGTGGTCATGATGGCGCAAATGCAGAATTTGTTCGATTTCCCCCCGACGCCGAAGCTCAATGTCTTTGGCAAGCTGGACCCGGATAAGGCCACCCAGCAGGAAATGCTGGGCCAGGAAGTCTTCTTCGGAAAAGGAAAGTGCAGTGTCTGCCATCCCGCACCGTTTTATACCGATGACAAGATGCATGACTTGAAGGTGGGACGTTTCTATGAGCCGAGAATGAGCAACGGAAAATGGATCACCCCTGTGGGGCCCATTAAGAGCTTTACCCTGCGGGGCATCAAGGACTCTCCTCCCTATATGCATGACGGCCGGTTGTTGACCCTTGAGGACACTGTGGAATTTTTTAATCTGGTCACTCAATTGAACCTGAACGAAGAAGAGAAGGAGGCGCTGGTAGCCTTCATGCGACAGCTCTAATGCTTTAAGAATGAACGGCCGCCCACAGCTTGATAGCCATCGGCGGCCGTTTTTACGCTCCATGAAGTCCCTGTTCAGATCCGAACCACCCGGGTATGCGTCCAGATATGCCGCGTGCCACGCCTAACTCTTGCTGAAACTGTCCGGCGAGCCCCCTTCCCCTTCCAGGGTGCACTGGATGAAACCCATCCCCTGATGAATCCGGCTGCACGGGTGATTTTTTCATGAACCCGTCTAAAAAGATCTCCTTTCTCTTTCCCCAATTGGGACGCCTGCAGACTCATAACAAAAGCGATACCAAATAGGACGCGACTTCCAAATCACTTGGCCGGAATTTCACTGCATGGACTGTCATGGGTTTCCGGGGAAGCAGCGGCCGGGGCTATAGGGCTTGGCCCAGGGTGAAATCAGGTCTACACCCCATTTTCTTCATTGCCCGGTTGACATATGGTCTTGTCAAGCTTCAAGAAATAACGCATCGCATACGGAGGTAATGAAATGAAAGAAAAAAGCATGTCAACACTTTTTATCTTCGCCGGGATATTGGGAATCGCGGCGACCCTCTGGAGTGGTTTTGAAGCCGGTCAGGGCCCGTTTCGCATAGGAGAAGCGGGCATCTCTGCAACTACCCGATACCCCATCATGATTTTGGCCTTGGCCGGAGGCACGGGCGCTGTTCTCACGGGGCTCACCATCAAGGTGTTCAGTCGATGGATTCTGGGAATCGCTTCGCTGGTGTTCGCAGTGCTCATGGTGCCCTCTGTTTTCCAGGAAAATACATTGTCCATCCTGCCGGTAATCCTTATCACCCTGGTGGGGATTGCCCTTCTGGCCGAGCCGCTCCGGGAACCGCAAATCTCCCTTATCGAGTAATGGAGTATGGGAAGGCCGGTTCATTGTCATTACCAACGGGAAGTCTTTAAAGGGAGAAGCCATGTGGGGAGGATTGGTTAGAGTCGTTCTCTATGTCGTGTTCGTAACCCTTCCGGTCTGGCTGGCAATGTGGCTGGGGGAGGGAGGAGAAGGGATATTGATCGATGTGGGACGCAATTTCGCCCTTATCGGATTCATGATCCTGATTGTGCAGTTCCTGCTCGCCGCTCGAATCAAATGGATCGAACGCGCCTTCGGGCTTGATATCCTCATCCGGTATCACAAGTATATGGCATTGACAGCAGCTTGTCTCTTGATCATGCACCCCATTCTTCTGGCCCTGGGCCACAATAGCTGGAAGCTCCTCATCAGCCTGGATCTCCCGTGGTATATCCTGGCCGGCAAGACCGTCCTGGTGCTGGTGGTCCTGAACGTCCTGGTCAGTGTTTATCAGGGCCGGATCGGTCTGACCTTTGAAAAATGGCGATCAGGGCACGATTTCCTGTCGCTGATCATTCTGGTTTTTATATTTGTTCATCCCTGGTTTGCCGGAGACGATCTGGGACTTCTTTCCATGCAAATTCTCTGGATGGCCATGTTCCTCCTGGCTGCCGTTACGTTCGTCCACCATCGTTTTGTCCGACCGGGACGGCTGCGACGGCGCCCGTACCGTGTTGAAGAGGTCCGGCAGGAGACCGAAGACGTCTGGACGGTGAAGCTGGTCCCGCCGAAGGGGCAACCCATATATGATTATCTCCCGGGACAGTTCCATTTCCTGACCTTTTTCAGGGACCCCAAGCTTCCGGTCGAGGAACATCACTGGACCATCTCCTCCAGTCCGGCCCAGAAGGATTTCATCAGCTCGACCATCAAGGCGCTGGGAGATTTTACTTCGACCATAGGGCAGACCAAACCGGGCGATACTGCCGCGGTCCACGGGCCTTTCGGTCGCTTTTCTTATGCGCTCCATCCCGGGGAACGCGACTTGGTCTTCCTGGCCGGGGGCATCGGGATCACGCCCTTAATGGCCATGCTCCGACACATGCGGGACACAGGAGACACCCGATCCGTGGTACTCCTGTACGGCAACCGGAACGAAGATCAGATTGTCTTCCGTGAAGCGCTCGAACGGATAGCGGAGGCAAATCGGCCCAAGTTAACCCTGGTCCATGTGCTCAGCCGGCCCGGGGAGGATTGGTCGGGCGAGACCGGGTATATAGACCGGGAACGGATCGAGAAATACTGCGGGGAGAATCCGGCGGGGAAAATCTTTTATATCTGCGGCCCGATCGAAATGGCCCGTAAACTCATCACGATCCTTAACGACATGGGGATCCCGGAGAGGCGGATCCGGCAGGAAATCTTTTCATTTTTGGATTGAGGGGGAAACCATGCGAAAGCGCATCCTGCATCGCACGACCATGGCAGTGGCGGGTATTTTGGTGGTTGTCGCAGTCACCTTCGGGATCCTGAGGAACACCGTCATTTCGCATCCGGACAAGCCGTCACAGGCGGGAACAGAGGGCGCATCACTGTTCAGGGACAAGGGGTGTGTCCAGTGTCATGTCACAGGATCTGCTGAGGCCAAGATAGGCCCGGGATTAAAGGGACTGTTCGGCAGGAAGACACTTCCGGCCAGCGGTCGCCCTGTGACCGAGGAGAACGTCCGGCAACAGCTCAGGGATCCGTATGAGAAGATGCCCTCTTTTGCCAACCGGCTCACTGATGACGAGCGAGACCAGATCATCTCCTATCTCAAGACCCTGTGAGGGGCTGAAAATGAGACTTGGAGAAGAACCGAAAGGAGGTCGCGATGAGCAAACAATTTGTGTATGAGGTGAAAAAGTATCCTTCGGAACAGTTCCTTCGATTGGTCTATTTTTGAACGGACCAGGGAGAATGTAAGTTGGACCAACTCCCTTCCGAACAGATGAAGGCATTTGAAGATCTGCTCAACCAAAGAGGATCGGGAGGCTGGGAGCTGGTCCAAAGTATTTTCGGATCGGACGGCGTGATAACCATCTGGAAGAAGGAACAGGCCTGACGCGAGAACCTGGGGCATCCGTTGCAATTTTCGATGTTTGGACACGGTATTATCACCGCCTCAACACCCTCGGTCTAATGGACGCGACATACGCTGCTTTTTCAGGATGAATACAGGATTCCAAGTATGGATAGCGGAAAGGTCTTCGAATATAATATCGGGTAAAAACAATCCAAGCGAAAACCAGGGGAGGAAAGGAGGTAATCAGATGGCAAATTGTGCAGAGATGAAAAAAGGCGATGTTTTTGTCTGTAATTCATGTGGTCTGCAACTCGAGGTGGTAAATCCGTGCACCTGCGGGACTGAAGCCGGAGAGGACTGCACGGTTCCCCTCAAATGTTGCAACCAAGACATGACAAAGAAATAGGGCGGCGGACACAATGGAAAAGGCAGGACCTCCCTGGCCCTGCCCTTTCATTTCAGCTGGGAAAAACGAACCGATTACACCATTTCACGACGCCAGGAACCGATCCGACCGGTTCTGGCGCTTTTCACATCATCCTGTTTCTTTCCCGGGCAACCATGAAAAGAAAGAACCGATTATTCGACAGACCTACTTAAACTCGGTCGGGAACCGGGCCCTGAACCACTCGTGCCACCCCCCCTTCAATATGTAGACGTTCTTGAACCCCTTTTCCATCAATTGTTGCGCCACACGGGCACTTGTTACTTCACCGGGTCAGGCGCAATAGATAACTACGGTTTTTTCTTTGTCGTATTTGTCTGCCCATGCGTCCACACTTTGCGGGTCCTCCCTCAAGGCCCCTTGAACCTTATGCTCGCTGGCATTCCAGTCTTTGCCGATTCGCACATCCAATAGAATAAGCTCCGGTTTGCCCAGCATGGCTTTGAGCGCTTCTTTTGAGATTCGTTTTACGTCGTCCGCAAAGGAGAAGCTTCCGCTTACGATCATCGCCCACGAAATCGTCAAAGCAGTAAACCGTAATATCCTTTTCTTCATAACGTATCCCTCCTTTTCACCTTTCCATGGCGGCTATGGGCCGCAACCAATCCCGCCAGGACATAGGCGGGGCTCACAACGTACTAAGACATAAGACACAAAGACATGCACTGTCCAATGTTAAAAGGATCTGGCACCCTCACGGCCCAACCGCAAGAGAACCGCGGAGCCTGCAACCGAAAATGCCAGAACTGCAATCAAGATCTCGACCAATTTGAACGCATCCGGTCTATTTAGAGAGAAAAAGAACGCCACCAGAGCGAAGCAGATAAACAGGAGAGCGCCAAATGACAGGAGGCCCATGATCCGTTGCCGGAAGACCCGCCACTCTCCGGGCATAAACCCCCTTTTCAACTGGAACGATAAGTGCATTGCCCCATAGGACGCAAGCCAGAACCAGGTGGCGGCCAGGGTAAAATCAGAAAGAATCGGTTTCCCTGCCATTCCAGCCCCTAACATGGCGAAAACGCCGCCACCGAGCAAGAGCGGCGGGACAAGCCGGAAACCCCGGATTTGAACCAGAACCTTTGGAATGAGTCCGTCCTGGGCCATTGTCGACATAAGCCTTGAAACAGATGCGAGGAGTACATTGACGGCGCCGCATGCTGATGAAATGACAGCAACTCCCATTATTATTCTTCCCCACTGCCCCATGATGACGCGGGCCGCAAGCGCGTGGGGCAAGGTCGATTCGGTAAGTCTCTCCGATGAAACGTGGGCCAGGGACACCAGCCCCCACAGCGCCAGGAGAGATCCTATCCCCAGTATGGCCGAAACCATTGCGCGTACAGGGAAAAGGCCCGGATTTCGACCCGTCCATGAAAACAGGGAAAGCTCGAAACCTACGAAGACGGCCAGCGGCCAAAACAGGTGATCCAATACCTCATGACCCGGAGAAGCAACGAGGGGTGCCGCGCTTCCGAACGAATCGAGCCTTGCGAAACCCACGATGACCAGGACCAAGAGTCCAAGAATCGAAACAGACACAAAGAGGACCTGGCCCAGGTTTACAGCACGTTCCCCAGCAAGATTCAATGCCAGGATAAGGCCTATCAGGCAGAATGAGAAGCCAAGGTTAGGAAACCAATACACAAATACTTCATTCAATGCATAACCGGCCGTGGCCAAGACAGAGGTGGCCAGACAAAAAAACATCAACAGTCGCGGGAAGAGTGAAAAGACGAGCGCATGTCTTGGACCCAGGGCATGGCGAATGAATTCAGCCTCGCCGGAAAATCTTCCAAATTGGGAGTGGACCACTCTGCTATACACGCTTGACGTGAGGGTATGACACAAGGCCCCTGCGCCCAGCAACAACAAAAAAACCGTAGGCATCCGGCCTGCCAGGTGGCCCACAATGATCAAGACCTCCGGGGAAAGCATCAACCCCGCTGAAAAGGCAAATGACTTAATCATGGAGCTGCCCTTGATCTATCCGTACCGGAACTTCTGGAACATACTGAAAATCCAGCGTGGCTTGTTGCAGGGAGGGAGGCTTCATAGAAGCCCAAGCCGTGATTTTCGAAATATCCCGGAAGCGACTCGGCAACGGCAAGTGGTTTCATGTTAGCCCGGTTGTCATGACCCCTCGACCAGGCGTTATTCACCCCCGCCGGATTTGGAAATCAAGCCATCGGGCTTTTTTAAATCAGGATTCCTTGAACAAACTTCATTGACCGCTTTTTGAAGAGAGGTCATTTTAACACCGAGTTCATTGCAGATATCCTCGGCCGATATTCCCATCTCCAGATATGAGACCAACCTTTTTTCATCGATTTGGGCTTCGACATGGTTTGTTGCCATTTCCGTTCACTCCTTTCATGAGTCAAGAAAAGTTTCTCAGCCACCTGCTGCCAGAATGTTATCCGTCGTCTGTCCATCGGGTGCAACGGTCTGTGACTATTTGACCCTCTATAGAGGCCAAAAGCCATCAGGTGAAGACTCTATTTCTGGAATGAAAATTATGTACGGAGGCGGCGGTTTGACACCAGCGACCGATATCGCTCCACCATTGCCGGCCTGATCATGTCTAAAATGAGATGGTATCCCTCATCCTTCAGCCTATCCGTCTATTGGATTGCCGCTTCTTCGGCCAAAGGGTTGCGGCTTTGCGGGCATGGACGGATTCTCCGCATCAACCGTTCCCATTGGGCAAGCCCAAATACAGGATATACCCCATTGTGTGCGGGGCCAAAAGCTTCCATCATGCCAGGAAAAGTGGTTTCTATCCGACGGGCCAGGTATGGCTGCTCGCCGAATGGGTTAAAGGGAGAAAAAGACTATGTGCAAAGAGGCCATGCTTTACGAAACTCTGGAGAATAATGATGTACACTGCTTTTTATGTAACCATCATTGCCGCATTAAGGATGGAGACACGGGCTTTTGTAAAGTCAGAAAGAATATCGGCGGCAAACTGAATACGCTGGCCTATGGAAAAGTGGTGGCCGCGAACAGCGATCCCATTGAGAAAAAGCCCCTTTATCATTTTTTACCCGGTTCCCTGAGCTTTTCCATAGCCACTATGGGATGCAATTTTCATTGCGGGTTCTGCCAGAACTGGCAAATCTCTCAGATTGAAGAGGAAGGTGTTTCAGAGCTTCCCGGTCGGTCCTTTTCCCCAAAGCAGATCGTTGCAGAGGCCCAAAAAGCGGGGTGTAAAAGTATCGCCTATACCTACACCGAGCCCACTATATTTTTTGAATATGCATATGATACAGCAAGGCTTGCCAAAGAAGCGGGTCTTGCCAATGTCTTCGTAACCAACGGATTCATGACCAAACAGGCATTAGAGACCGTTTCCGACCATCTGGATGCCTGTAACGTCGATCTCAAGTCCTTCAATAATGAATTCTATAAGAGCGTCTGCCAAGGCCGGCTCAAGCCGGTTCTCGATTCTATTCGTACAATGAAAGCGCTGGGCATATGGGTAGAGGTTACCACCCTTATCATCCCCGAACAAAATGACAGTGATGAGGAATTGCGGAACATCGCCAGGTTCATTGCAGGCGTATCCATCGATATCCCATGGCACATCAGCCGGTTTCATCCGGGATATCAATATAATGATGCCTATCCCACCCCGGCTGAAACCCTCAGGAAAGCCTACACCATGGGAAAAGAGGCTGGATTGCATTTCATATACATCGGCAACCTTCCCGGTGAGGAGAAGGATACCGCCTGCCCCCATTGCCGGCACACCCTGATCCATCGCAGCGGCTTTGTTACCTTGGAAAACAGGATAAGGAATTCTCGGTGCCCGGAGTGCGGTGAAATTGTTCCGGGTGTTTTCTGAAGGCTGCCTTGGGCATCAACCCGGGAATTTGTTCTCAATGAATTTTTGTCCGCCGAATTGGTAAATATCCGTCAGACAGGCAGGTGGGATGCAACCGGATCACTCCTCTTTGTCACTATGGGGCGCATGTGAGAAGGCGATGATGTTGTTCACGTGGACAAGCAGCCGCCATTCGACTTGAGGTATGGCCCCCTTCTGCTCAAGTTCCGGAGAAAAACCATCCATTATGGCCGTATCCCTGGGAAGGGATGTCTTCCCCAGGAGTTGATACCCAACATCGTTTTCTCTATCCCAAATGACAAGGGCGATCCGGGGGTTCCTTTCAATATTGTCAGTGGTAGTCGGGCAGAACCATGAGGAGACAGAAACCTGATCCGGAGATATCAGTTCAAGACTTCCCGCAGCAGCCACATGAGGCAACCCTTCTGCGTCTGCCGTGGCTACAAATACATGGCCCAACCGATTGGCCAATTCCACCGCTTTACTGAGCGTCTCCTGATGCATTTTGAACACCTCCCGTTTGCTTCAGAATGTTGTCCGGATGAAGTTTCATCCTGGGAGAATACCTGCTGTTGGGCACGGCCCTGCCCAATGCCTCAGCCATTGCCCGAAGGTGGTGGGGAGCGGTCCCGCAACAACCGCCTATGTAATTGATGGCCGACCGTTGGGCTTCCAGGGCGTACTCAGCCATTTCGAACCGGGTCAGGACAAACGGGTCCAGCTCTAATGGGAACGCCGGGCGGCCTTCAATTTCTTGAATTTGAAAAAACGGCCTTTCATCCGTGCATCTATAGGCCACGGGCTGGGTAGCCACAAAACAGGAGACGGTTTCCCGTATTCGTTTGGCAAGGGGCATCATCCTCGGGGGATCGCGAAAGCAATTGGTACCAAGGATATCGGCACCGGCATCTTCAAGTTCCTTGAAGGCCTCCTCCAGTAAAACGCCCTCCAATGTTCGATCGGTCGATTTGAAGCCAAGGGTTATCATGCTCGGTTTTCCCGTCGCTTTAATCGCTTCCAATGCAATCTTGGCCTCCCCTAAGTATTCCAGTGTTTCGGCAATGACAAAATCAACCCCATGGGGCAATTGATATAAAAGTTGCCGGTCGAACTGCTCCCGGGTTTTTCTATGGGAGGAAGGATCCCTTGGATCGTAAACCCAAGTATTGGATAGGTTGCCGGCCACCAGGCAGCCGTAAGCATCCGCAACCTCCCTGGCTATGGTAACGGCGGCAACATTGATATCCTCCAATGCCCATGCCATGTCCAGTTGCCTCAGTTTTTCTTCGTGCGCGTAATAGGTCAACGCCTGAAGGACCTGAGCCCCTGCCCGGGCAAAGTCCACTTGAAGTTGCCGCAGGGCTTCCGGATGTTGAATCGCGACTTCCGGAACGAATGGACCCGCACTCATATAGCCGCGGCGCTCCAGTTCGAACACGGCTCCTCCGTCTCCCAAAACCGCTTTTTCTTTTAATCGCTCCAGAATCATTGACTTCTCACCGGTCCTGTGACCATGTCCAATGAATGAATCACATGAATCAGAGGTTTACAGATCTATCAGAGGCAGGGGCCATAGTCATCTTTTGACCCACCAGACACATCTTTTGACCCACCAGACAAGGACCCCCATCTCATCGTTATACGGCTTCGACCCTTGAGATCTCCGGCATTCTCATCTTCAGGTGCTGTTCAACGACATTTTTCAGGGTCATTTCGGACATGGGACAACCGGCGCATGCGCCGGTCAGTCTGACCTTAACGATATTGTTTTCAATATCCACCAGTTTTACGTCACCGCCGTCCGCCTGGAGTGACGGTCTAATTTCATTCAAGACACTCTCAACTTCATCTTTCATGGGCCAATTTCTCTCCTTTGAAAATCATATGTTCATAGCTATCCCGTATCCAGGGGATACGGGATCCTTCTCTGACATGTTATGTCACTAACTTCATGGGTTCGCCGCAACAGACGAGTTCGCCTCCGCCTGCTTCTTTTACCTCAACCACGTTGCCGCAGATGTCACATTTGTAAATTTCTCCGACATTTTTTACTTCGCTCATGGACCTTTCTCCTTTGTTTTGTGAGGTTATGGGTTTTCCCGTCATAATAAGGAGCCGATCTCCAAACTCAAACAGGATCAATTGTATGGCTTTCGATGAGGATATCGGATGTCAGGCTCGACAGGGACCGCATTAAGGATATCCTGGGTTTCAGGTGCTTCTTTCAGCGCGGTTCACCACCGCATTCACCAGCTTATCGAAGGCACGGGTAAAAGCCAGATCCCGGTCATTCAGAAACTCCACCCCACCGATATCCGCCTGGGTGATGACCTCGGGTTCCAGCGGCAGTGTCCCAAGAAGTGTGAGATTTTCATTTTCCGCAATCTGACTTCCCCCCTTCGTCTTAAAAAGCTCTATCATCTTTCCGCAATGTGGACAGATAAGACCACTCATGTTTTCTACAACACCCAATATTTCCATGTTTACCTGGCGGCAGAAATCTATCGACTTCCTGATATCCGCCAGGGAAATCTCCTGGGGTGTCGTCACAATGATCGCTTTGGCATCCGGAACCGTCTGGGCCACGGTTAGCGGCTCATCTCCCGTACCGGGCGGTGAGTCGATGATCATATAATCCAGGTTCTGCCAGTCAATTTCGCCGATAAACTGTCGAATGATCCCGATCTTCATCGGTCCCCTCCAGATAGTGGCAATATCTCTGTTTTCACCCATCAATGATTCAATGGATACCACCCACATATTCGATAGATACTGGACCGCCGGTACTCTATCCGCCTCCGAACCGGCCAATATGCCGGTTTTTAATCCCAGCAAACGAGGGATACTGGGGCCGTGAAGGTCTACGTCCAACAATCCCACTTTGTAGCCTTTTTTGGCCAGAGCAACGGACAGATAAGCGGCCACGCTGCTTTTGCCCACACCCCCTTTACCGCTCATCACCACAATTTTGTGCTTTATCATCGAGAGTGTCTGCTTAATCCCCCTCTCCTCCTGTTCGTGCATCCCCTGTTGCGTAATGTTTTGATCGTTTTCAACCATTTGCAGTTTTCCTCCTGCTGTCCGTCTTCTGTTCAATCCGAAAGACCCACAGTACGTGCAAACAAGTTGCGCACGTCAGACGCTCTTCCGGGCTGCGCTGAGCGCCGCTTCGTAATCGGGCAGATCGGTCATTTCCTTGACCAACTCCACATAGGTAATCTTTCCCGAAGCATCTATGACGAAGACCGCTCTGGCAAGCAGTCTGAGCTCCTTGATCAGGACGCCGAATCCCTGTCCGAGGGAGGCCTCTTTATGGTCGGACAATAAGGTTATGTTTGTGGCATTGTACTCTTTGGCCCAGCGTTGTTGTGCAAAAGGAAGATCCATGCTGACGACCACCAGTTTGACATTTCCGGGGAGGGACTCCGCTTCCCTGTTGAAACGTTTTGTCTCCTCGGAACAAACCGAGGTATCCAGTGAGGGCACGGTAGCCACAATAAGCACTTTACCCCTGTCTTTATCCAACGTGGTTGTCTCAAGATCATTGGTAACCAGTGTCACATTGGGTGCCGGCATTCCTGTGACCACAGGCTCGCCGATTAACGTCAGCGGACTATTTTGAAAAGTAATCAGGCCTTGTCGTTCCTTCATATTTCGATCCTTTCTCATGATGCTTCCGGCAGAAACCGGGGTTCATCCTGCAACCGAATTCCTCCGAAGCGGGTTTCCATTTCATCAGATGTTCATCAACAGCGCTTTTCTGCTGTTGAACACTCCCTGGTATTTGTGTCATTCTCGCGGAATTCTGATGGTTGACAGCCTTTCCATTTCAATAGATTTTTCCGATAACTTCCTGCGCCGGATAAGGCCGGTCATGAAGAGCGCCTATTTGAGTGCCCCCATCGGGATATCTTTCGGCAGCAGGGTGTTGATCCTGTCGTACATCCCTTCGGCTTGTTCAAAAATTTTGTTTATCTCCCCATGAATAGAGGTGATGTATTGCCACTCCCAGTTCCTTTCCACGCCTTTCCGAGTCTTGAGATAAATGAAATCTTCAGTAGCGATATGAAATTCCCGACCGTCGTCTGCATGATAAATAAGCTTTGCCATTTCACTTCTCTCCTTTGGAATGTTCTTGAAGTCCCTTATTCCACTCACTGTGGCGGCTCAACTTCTTTCCATAGCAATGAGCCGGCTTTCTGAGTATAAGATGTCGGCTACTGTTTGCCCGGCAATTTCCGTATTAAATCCTTAAACTTGGTCCACTCTGTGGCTTCCCATATTTCAGTACGGGCATGCCCGAGGGTGCGAACCAGCGTGGATACCTTGAAAGCGGTTTCTGTATCCGGTGCGCGAAATATATCCAGGTAATCGTAAGGTCCTAAGACGGCGAAGTTATGGATCCATTCCACTTGGGGGCATGCACTACGGATGCGTTCCATGACCTTTTTTTCCAGATCTTCAAGTGTGTTGGGAGACTCCAATGATCCCGGGGCCAATCGGGAGAGCATAATATAGATTTTCATAAACAGCTCCTTTCCAAAAAAGTCATGTGTCGATAGCTTAAAATATACGGATTCTATGGGGAACTCCCTCGATGAACACCGGAAGCGATGTCCCCTGGAGGAAAATCCTTAAGTTCAATGCTGGCCCATACAGAATCATAAGACAATCAGGTCCATAACGTATTCGCTCTGTCGTGAGGGTGTATCCTTAAGAGAAAAGATCTCGTGCGTGCAAGAGAAGGATTTTCCGCCATAACGTTAAAAACAGTATGGCTTTCGATTCAGAGGACACCTGCGTCCCCGGTAAACAAGCTGTGGCCATCCGGAGGCTCTCTTGCCTTGAGCAGATGCTTCATTTCAGCAGCAATATGGTTTGGAAACAGTCCTGACCGGAAATGGGTACGGGAAAAAGAATAAATTCTTGCGAAGGAGAATATACAGGATTTAAGGTATGGCCATTCCAACTATTTCCGGATACATAGATGAAAATCAAACAGAGTGCTCTGAAAAATCATTATCGAAGCGCAAAAATGGCAGGTCTTCCGGGACTCGAAGGTAAGAAGATCTTGGTAAAGAAAGGAGTAGGCTTATGAAAGACAAAGAATCATTGCACCGAAAGACTCAGGAACTGATTGATTGTTTTGCCACCACCGATCCGATGAAGGAGATGTATGAGTTGGAAAAAGAGAAGGACGAACAGGAAGCGGCACTGAAATGGCTGGCCCTGGCCGCCCTTTACGGTATCAATATGAATGCAAAACAAATTGCCATTTCCAAATCCGGAGACGGACAGATCAACGTCACCGCGGAATACAGAGAGGAAGCGCTTCCATCCCCCGGCTCCGCCATCGGTCAGAGGATCATCGATGTGATAAGACGAATAACCTTTCTGGAAGAGGACAAGGGCAGCACCGTTCTCGCTCTGGGAATCCGTGATGGAAGTATTGATCTGAAGGTAAAGGTTAAGAAAAAGGAAAATGTGGAGACGGTTACCCTGAAGTTCCCTGAGTGATTCCGGACGGCCTCTTTCGAAACAGATCAAGAAAAGCCACATTCAGGGGAATCCCGGCTCACACAGTTCCTTCTTCGGTATTCCACATCGATTGCCCTTTATCACAAGAACAATAACATCTCCGCACCTTGCGGAGATGTTATTGTTGACACCAATCTGCGCAGATGGGTTAGAGCAGCCGGTAGGGGGCCGCCCTCTTGACCCACTCCGAATTGGGGTACTTGGCTTGAATTTTTTCGTATGCCTCCTTGAGAGGCTGGGCCTTGTGGGTTTTTTTGTACAGCGAAACCCCGATAAAGTACACGGCTTCAGGAGCAGCGTGGCTCAAGGGATGTTTTTCGATCATTTCATTCAACACTCCGAGGGAACGATCTAACTCTTCCGTCTCCAAATATGTCTTCCCGACTCCCAACAGAATGGTCGGAATCAACTCCTCCGGCGGTAAAAAGCCGATAACCCGATGATGTGTCTTTCTATGCCGATCCAGAAAGAGGAGATTGGGCGTCCATTTCACCACAAATTCCTCGGCGAGGGGGTTGTCAAAAGGGATGCGAACAGGGATGACATGTTTCTCGATTTGCTCGATAACGTCTTTATCGGGATACGTAACCGCATCCATCTGTTTGCAGCCGATTCACCCGGGATTAAAAAAATCCAGAAACAAGGGCTTATCGTGACTCTGCGCCGCATCCAATTCCTGATCCAAATTCTCTTTCCAAGGTACCGTTCCCATGAAATCTCCTTTCATCGATTCTATGTTGTCCCGGGAAGCATCTTCCCCATAATGCGCCGGGAGACGCCAGAAAAAGAGGAGTGAGTGAATCGCCCTCTTTCAGCAGGGTCATTTGGAAAGCTTCTTGAACAGCTCTTCCACTTCTTCTGAACCTTTCTGGTAATACTCCTCTTCATCGGGAGCCAACTCCCTTAGCACCCTCAGGAATTCTCCCACATGTTCCCGCTCCTCGTTGGCCACGTCCACAAGGACCGCCTTCGCCTTTTCATTATCCGTGGATTCCGCAAGCTGCATGTAGAGTTGAATGGCCTCATATTCCGCGGCGATACTATATCGTATAGCCCGTATCAACTCCTCATGGGTGATTTTTCTATCCAGGGTCAACCCTGCAAAAGGATGTGCAAATTCCGGCATAATGTCATCTCTCCTTTCTGTAATCAGTGCCAGGTTTATGAATTCGGTCATGAGGCTGGTATTCCAGACCTCTTCCTTGACCGAGGCCGGCTGTCTTTTCCCTCACCGACCGGCTAAAATAAAACCCCGAACACGCTGTCGATTCTCTCGAGAGCGTGAAGAATCTGCGTCCGGTCATGTTTGGACAAACCGTGTCCGTTATGGAGGGCATTCAATTTTCCCAATATAGACGCGATATTGTCGAAGGCCCCCCGTACATCCAGATCATCATTCATCCTGTCTTCGAATGTTCTCGTCAGATCGTGAATAAGTTCGCCGGTGTTTTGCGCACGCCGACCCCTGGGCCCGGATGAATGGCACACATTTCGGACCGTATCCCTGAAAGATGTTAACTGATCAGCCGTTTTTTGCAGCTGCTTCAAAGTGAGGTTTATCTTTTTTCGATAGTGACCGTATATCAAATAAAATCGGATATCTTTCGCGGTAAATCCCTTGTCTTGGATATCTTCCAAATAAAGAATATTTCCCTTGCTTTTGGACATCTTGCGGCCATCCAGCAGGACATGTTCCCCATGGAGCCAGTAACGGGAAAAAAGACGCTGAGAGACAGCTTCCATGACTGCGATGGTATAGTCGTGATGCCGGTAAAGGTTGTCCACGCCACCGCAGGCAATGTCGATTTGGTAGCCCAGTCTGCTGCTGATGATCGCCGGATCCTGTATATTCCACGCCGGCCGTCCCTTACCGATGGGTGTATCCCAATAAAATCTGTCGTCTTGGTGCGGACGATACCCATGCCACAGAATGAAATCCCCAAGGTTCCAGCGCTGTCCGGGATAGGTATCCTTTCGAAAATGTCTCTTTTTTTTCGGCCACCGGCTCATGTCCAATCCGTAAAGCTTTCCGAATCCCTTGAATTTCAGCGGGTCATAAAATACATCGTTTTGATGCCAATAGGCATATCCTCCTTTCAGGAGTTCCTGAATGAGGCGAACCGCCTCATCGACATGCGTGGACGATCGGGGAATCTCACGGGGAAGTCGCATTTGAAGAGAGGCGGCTTCCTTGAGAAATCGATTCGCCACGGGCTCTGTGAGCGCGGATAGGGAGATGTCCTTTTGCGCTGCCTCTTCCAAGGCCTTGTCTTCCACGTCGGTAAAATTGATTACCCTCTGGATCTCATAACCAGAGTATTCCAGATATCTTTGCAGAATGTCTTCAAAAAGGAACGTGGCGAAGTTGCCGACATGGGGTCTCCTGTAAATGGAAGGCCCGCAGGTAAACATCTTGACCCTTTTTTCTACTCTGCTCTTAAAAGGCTCCTTTTTCCGGGTGAGGGTGTTGGTCACATACAACGTCATCGGCCGTCTCTTTTTCTGTCATGAACAAAAATACGGTAGGATAATGTGGCATCACCTGTCTTGCCCTGTGTTCTCTCTTTTCTCATCGGATGGTTCGATTTGCCTTCACAGCGGACCGCGAGACGCATTCCTCTGCCTGGACATCGACAAATTATGCGCTTCTTTTCGATCCGGAAATGGGGTTAACCACGTATTTTATTGATACAACCGAGGTATTTCATGAACGTGCCACAGGGCTTATACCGTGGGGAGTTCCCGCGAAAGACCTTTCTGGAACCTAATCCGGCAGCTTCTTTTGACCGGTCCAGGCCCTGAAGGCATCTATCTGGGCCTGAATGCCTTCTGTCACGGATGCGCCGTGGGATCGCGCCAAAGTCTGGTACATGATGATAGTGGGCTCAGCCAGCCTATCTTGGGCCCTGAGAACAAATACCGGTTCATCCTCGTCAATCTTGGGAATGGATATTTTCCCGTATTTTTCCGAAACAGCCATGACACACCTCCTTCTATCCCTTTGGTTTGAAGTTTTTTTTACTGTCTTTCCTTGTTATTTTCCAATTGGGAAACCATGCGATCGTACTCTTGATGAATCAGATTGCTGTCAAAGGCCTGCCCTTCCTTCAACATGGCGTCTTTCTCCTCTTCGGTGAAATAGTCCATGACCGGTATAAAAAAGCCCTTATCTTCCTTCCGGATGTGTTGGGGATAAAAGGCCACCAGGTCTTTAAGACATGCTTCTATTGTGCCGAGCGCTTTGTCTTCCCCCTTTCCATAGCGTTCATTGGCCTCCACGAGCCGGCCTGTGGTGTTTCTTCCCCACTCGTGTTCCTCCATGAGTTCTGTAATGATTCGATCATGCTCCTGGGTAATGGGTTTATTCCGTAGCTCCCTGAAAAGGATGTCCTCCTCTTTTCCATGGTGGCACTGGTCTGCATAGGCCTTCATGAATTGGACTGCCTGTTCAATAAACCGAACGTCGATTCGGTGATCCTTTTGCAGCTGGTTGAGTTGCTCGGTCATTAAGGTGATCATTCTTTCGATGAGCCTGTGCTCGATCATCAAGGGGCCGATGGGCATCATGTCGCCATATCCTCCTTGTATGGGTTTTCAGATCGGTGAGGAAATCTTTCCTCCAGATATTCTTTTAAAGCCGCTGCATTGTTAAACCGCTCATCCTTGGCCGCGAAAACAAGGGTGACCCTCCCTTTTGCAGCGATCTCTGCCAGTTTGTCAATCGCCTCATTCCCTGGAGCCTCCAATTCCCCATAGTAACGCCTCTTAAAGGCTTCCCATTTATCCGGGTCGTGACCGAACCATTTGCGGAGGGTATCGCTCGGCGCTATCTCCTTGAGCCATACGTCGATATGGGCCGCTTCCTTGCTGAGACCCCGGGGCCACAGCCGATCTACCAGGATTCTGGTCCCGTCCTGAGAACCGGGCCCTTCATACGCCCTTTTCAACCAGATTTGCATACATAGCCTCCCCTGGAACTCTCTTTCGCAGTCAATCCGCCTGCCTCCTGAACCCCGTTCCCTGTTGAAACGGGGATAATGGCAGATAGGACGATCGGTGATACGAAATCCGATCAAGTGGGGAAAAGGGAAACTCTTTTGCGCGACGGACGCATTATCTGCTCCTCTCTTCCTTATCTTCCTGGACCGGTGACCACGTTTCAAAGCCGCCGCTCAGAATCTTGGCCTTAAAGCCATTTTGAACGAGAATCCGGCATGCGATGTATCCTCTCAGGCTTACCGTGCAGTACGCAATGTAGACCTTGCCGGCATCGAGTTCGAACAGTCGATCCCGCAATTCGTCGATATGAATATGTACGGCGTCCATGATGGTTCCGGTCTGTTTCACCTCCTCGTACGTGCGTACATCCAGCAGCACGTATCGGTCCTTATCCAAGCTTTCCAGTTCGTTCCAATGGACCGCCTCCACATCCCCCCTGAGTATATTGGCGGATACAAATCCCGCGATATTGACAGGGTCTTTGGCGGAGCCGAACTGGGGTGCATAGGCAAGCTCCAACTCTTCCAGGTCGTACACCGACATGCCGGCTCGCAAGGCCGTAGCCAGTATATCAATTCGTTTGTCCACACCCTCTTCCCCCACCACCTGCGCACCGAGCAGTTTTCCCCCTTCCGGGTTGAAAAGCAATTTGATGGAAAGGAGTCTGCTTCCGGGGTAATAGGATGCGTGATGATATGAATGGGTGAAGGACATCCTGTACGGTGTTCCTGTTCTCATCAGGGAGCGTTCGCTGTTACCCGTGGAAGCCGCTACCAAATCAAAAACCCGGGTTATGTTTGTTCCCAAAACGGGCGTAAATCGGGATTGACGGCCCATTACATTGTCCGCCGCAATTCTTCCCTGCCGGTTGGCCGGGCCTGCCAGAGCGAGCAGACGCTTTTCGCCTGAGACAAAATCCTGAACCTCTATGGCGTCACCTATGGCATAAATGTCCGGATCCGAGGTGCGCATCGTATCATCCACCACGATCCCCCCGCGCTCTCCTATGGACAATCCCGATTTCTCTGCAAGGATCTTTTCCGGCCTTACGCCGATGGAAAGCAACACCAGGTCGGTTGTTATGTTGAGGCCTTTCGCGGTGCTGACCACGATGCGGTCTTCCTGTTCATGAAACCGGTCGACACTCTCCCCCAGATGAAGATCGATATCTTGATCCCGCAGGTGCCGGTGAATGAGTACCGCCATGTCGTAGTCCAGGCCCGGCATCACCTGATCGCCCATTTCTACAATACTCACCGACACACCCTGACGGCTGAAATTTTCAGCCGATTCCAGTCCGATGGATCCGCCTCCCACTATCACTGCGGAGTTAATGTTATTCCCGGCCAGGTGGTGCTTAATGCTGTCCGAATTCGGCAGATCCCTCAAGGTAAAGACCTTGCCGGAGTTTATGCCGGGAATCGGGGGCATTGTCGGGCGGGCACCGGGGGAGAGAATGAGTTTGTCATAACCTTCCCTGAATACCTCTTGGGTGGTGTGGTCCTTTACCGTAACCTCCTTTACGCTTCGGTCTATCTCCATAACCTCCTGTGAGGTTCTCACGTCAATACGATATCTGGCCTTGAGCCGCTCCGGAGAGGCGATGAACAGATCATCCCGCTTTTCGATTTCTCCTCCGATGTAATAGGGCAATCCGCAATTGGCATAGGACACATAGAATCCGCGTTCAAACAGGACAATGTCCGCAGTTTCGGAAAGTCTTCTGGCGCGTGTCACTGCAGTGGCGCCGCCTGCAACGCCTCCCACAACGATAAGTCTCATCAGTCGTTCTCCCGTGTTCGTCCTGAAAATCTGTAATCCTGCCTTGCAGAAAAACCTGCAGAGAAGTTGGTTTATGGGTAATTCTCGCGAACGCGTGGGGATCTCTTTCCGAGAGCTGAAACAAAATAGACACATATCGCTCATCGGCGACCCACGGTAGTGAAACCCTGTTTAGGTTAATCGATACAATATTAGCGGGGGAATAGGGTGGATCGTGTATTCGGAAACAAGAGAACAGGTAGTGCCTGAACGAAAATCACGCCTTGGCGTGATTCAGGCACAATTGAATATTGAAGATTTCAATATTGAAAATTGATGGAATAAATTTAAGCTTAACAAAACGGATTCTCACAATTGACTGTTTCTTGATTTCCCGGGTTTCCGTTCAGACTCTAGGTATTCAGCGGCAAGGAGATATCTTCTTTGCCGAGTTCTCATGCAGAGTGGGAAACGTCAATCGCCAACAACTCAACCCTTAACTTAAGCCCCGTCAATATGTGAATACGGGGGGATAGAAGGTGTGGTGACCCTCAGATCGTTAAGCTAAAGGCATTACTCAAACGGGTTGTCGATCAGGGGAATTCCCTATCACTCTTCATGGAACCCTCTCCCGAGAGGGGCTCTTTCATGATTTTCCCGGTATGAAAAAAAAGAGCCCGGGAGGCACGCTCCCGGACCCTTTCATGGAAGACCGCAAGGGGTCTTATCAGCCGTTGGCAACCATATGCAGATCCACCTCTTTTTTCTCAGAGCATAGGGCCTCCTCTAAGGCCTCGTCTATGGTTTCCACCAGCACAATGTTCAGATCCTCCCTCACCTCTTCAGGAAGTTCTTCCAGATCCTTCTCATTGCGCTTCGGAAGAATCACGGTTTTGAGCCCTGCACGATGTGCAGCAAGCAGCTTCATCTTAATGCCCCCCACCGGCAGAACCCTGCCCCGAAGGGTCACCTCTCCGGTAAGACCCACATCGCTCCGGACGGGCCGGCCGCTGCAGAGGCTGATAACCGCCGTGACCATGGCGAGCCCGGCAGAGGGACCGTCCTTGGGTATGGCGCCCGCAGGCACGTGCACGTGGATATCGGCGGTCTTGAAAAGAGAGAGGTCCAGCTGCAACGTGTTGATCTTGGAGCGAACATAGCTGTGGGCGATCTGTGCGCTTTCCTTCATCACGTCCCCTAACTGGCCCGTCAACGTCAGCCGACCTTTGCCGTTCATAAGGGTAGCCTCCACAAACAGAATGTCGCCCCCCACAGGGGTAACCGCCAACCCTGTGGCAATCCCGGGTATTTCGATGACTTCGGACAGTTCCGATTCAAACCGTTCCTTTTTAAGATATGACCTGACCACCTCGGGAGTCACATGGATGTGCTTGATTTGGCCTTCTGCGATTCCGACCGCCCCTTTGCGGCATACCGCCCCGATATTTCTCTCCAGATTTCGGACACCTGCTTCCCGGGTGTAATCCTGAACGATCTTTCGAATGGCTTCATCCTCGAAATCCATCTCTTCCTCTCTGAGGCCGTTGGCCTTCAACTGCCGTGAAACGAGAAATCTCTGCGCAATATGAAGTTTTTCGTATTCCGTATATCCATCCAGCTGGATAATCTCCATCCGATCCCGCAAAGGGGATGGAATCGTTTCAAGCTGATTCGCCGTGGTGATAAACATCACGTCACTGAGGTCAAAATCCACATCCAGATAATGGTCTCGAAAAGCATGGTTTTGGGCGGGATCGAGCACCTCTAACAGTGCGCTGCTTGGATCGCCTCGCCAGTCGCTGCCGACCTTGTCCACCTCATCCAGCATGAAGACGGGATTGCGGGTCCCGGCGCGCTTAATGGCCTGGATAATGCGGCCGGGCATGGCGCCGATATAGGTCCTGCGATGACCGCGGATTTCCGCCTCGTCCCGCATGCCGCCCAGACTCATTCTGGTAAAGCGTCGACCCAGGGCCCGGGCAATACTCTGTCCCAGGCTGGTCTTACCGACTCCCGGGGGCCCTGCAAAGCACAGAATCGCGCCCATCCCCTCGATTTTCCCTTCAGTGTCTTTCTCTTCACCGGCCTGGTCCGAACGTTCCGCGAGCAGCTTGCGGACCGCCAGATATTCAATAATCCGCTCTTTGACCTCCTCAAGATCGTAATGGTCTTCATCCAGGATTGTGCGCGCAGATTTAATATCCATCTGGTCTTCGCTGGCTTTGGTCCAAGGGAGTTCCAGAAGCCAATCCAGATACGTCTTGATGATAGAGTACTCAGGGGCTTGGGAAGACATGTTGGAGAGGCGGGCAAGTTCCCTCTCCGCCTCCTTCATGGCCTCTGGAGGCAATCCTGCCTCCTTTAGCTTCTCGGCGTATTCATCGGAGGCCGAGGCACCCTCGGTGCTTTCCCCCAATTCTTTCTGAATCGCCTTGAGCTGTTGGCGCAAGTAATAGTCTCTCTGGGCCTTGTCCATCTCTTCGTGGGCCTCGGAACGTATTTTCTTGTTCAGGCTCATGACTTCCTTTTCCCTGGAGAGATGTGCAACAAGCATCCGCAGTTTGTCCTTCATGCCATCCAGTTCAAGCAGCGCCTGGCCCTTTTTTACGTCCAGGTTTACTGTGGCCGCTACAATATACACCAATTGGCCGGGATCTTTAATGTGGCGGAGGAATTTACCTACCTCCTTAGGCAGATTCGGGGAAACCTCTATTATTTCTTCCGTTACCTCCTCGAGACTCCGCATCAGGGCGTCCATCTCAACGTCCTGTTCCACTATCTCAGGCGCCTTCACGGCATGCGCCCTGAGATATGGGGTGGTGGAAAGCCAGTTGTCGATTCGAAAACGTTCGATCCCCCTGACCACGATCTGCAGATTATCTCCGGATTCCTGGACAATCCGCTCAATTTTTGCAAGGGTTCCTACTTCATAGGTTTGTCCGGGGTTGGGTTCCTCGATCGCCCCGTCTCTTGATGCGACAAGACCAATGATTCCATCGCCTTCGGCTGCCTTTTCAATAAGTTTGACGGATCGTCGAACTCCCACAATCAGGGGCATCACCGAAAATGGATATGCTACCGTATTCCTCAGCGGAAGTATTGAAATATCCCGCGGCAGCATCGAATTCTTATCTCCTTGAGTGTATTGCATATGTAAAGTCCTCCTCTGTTCCCGTATCCGTAAATGAAACATGGATAACGAGAAAACTGTGTCATGGCATTATTTCGAAATCCAAAAAACTCCCCTATAAAATAATACCGTTCACTGGAATGTAAAGGTGGAGGACGACCGGTTCTCGGAATGTACGGCGTTCAACAGTGTCCTATGAACCCAAAAAATCATTGGAAAGCGCTGAACTTTTCTTTCTGCGCGCCGCAAACCGGACATTGATCCGGCGCTTCGCCCTCAAGGGTGTACCCGCACACTTCGCATACCTGGATGGGACCCAGGTCGGCGTCCCGGTCTTCTGCCACTGCGGATTTTGCCTTTTCAAACAGGGCCTTGTGCATTTTTTCTGTTTTGTAGGACCATTCAAAGCTCCTGTAGGCGCCTTTTTCTTCTTGAAATTTTGCGATCTCCATATAGGCGGGATACATCTCTTCTATCTCAAATGTCTCGCCGGCGATGGCCAATTCCAGATTCTTCAGGGTATCACCGGGACCGAAGGCCCCCATGCTGTTAGCGACAAACCCATCGTTAAGGTGTCTCAACTCGCGGTAGTGATCGCCTGCGTGGATAAACTCGGCATGGGATATGGCGCGAAACAGCCTCGCCACATTCGCGCGTTTCTCATCGTCTGCCTTTTTTGCGAAATGACGATATCGCATATTGGCCATGCTTTCTCCCCCGAAGGCGTTGATAAGATTCTGCTCGGTCATCTGTTTCATGGTATTCTCCTCCAATGATGATATCGGCTGACGACCAAGGGTCAACCGAGACAAAACGTTCTTTCACTGATGTTCAGCCAGTTTTTTCATAGCGATACGAGCGCCGATGGCCACCGGATCCCACAAAGGGGAATAGGGAGGCGCGTAGCTTAGATCGAGGTCTGCGATTTCCTCCACGGTCATCCCGGCGTGCAGTGCCGTTGCCAATATGTCAATACGTTTGGCAGCACCCTCCTTCCCAACGATTTGACCTCCAAGCAGCCTCCCGTTCCCCTTTTCAGCCAGGATTTTCACTGAAATTGTGCCTGCATCCGGATAATAGCTTGCTCGTGTTGTGCTTTCTATAACCGCCGACACATATTCTCTCCCGGTTTGCTGAAGTTCTTTCTCCTGAAGACCGGTCCTGGCCACTTCCAGTGAGCATATCTTGCTGACGGCGGTCCCCACCAACCCCGGAAAAACAGCGTACCCGCCGCTCATATTCGTCCCGGCGACCCGGCCGTGCTTGTTGGCCACTGTACCCAGGGCGATGTTTACAGGCCGTCTGCTGATCAGATGGAAGGATTCGGCGCAATCCCCTCCAGCCCACACATTGTCGTCGCTGGTTCGCATGGTATCATCCACCTGGACGGCCCCGCTCAGGCCAAGTTTAATTCCTGCTTCTTTGGCAAGGGAAACGTTGGGTTTTACGCCCATGCCAAGGATAACCAGGTCGGCCGGCAATGTCCTCTTGTCGGTTACCACGCTTTGAACGTGTTTTTTGCTGACCTCGAAGCCTTCAAGGCTTTCTTTTCTATAAAGCTTTACCCCTATATCGATCAGCGCTTTTGAAACCAGCGTTCCCATGTCCGGGTCCAGGGTCCCCATCACCTCCGGGGCCCTTTCTATGAGACTGACGTGCATCCCCCGCAAAATAAGATTTTCCGCCATCTCAAGACCGATATACCCCCCTCCGATAACCACAGCATTTTTCGGGCCTCTCTCTTCAATAAACGCCATCACCTCCAGACCGCTCTGCAGGGTGTTAATTCCGAATATTCCTCTGGCGGCGATGCCTTCCACCGGCGGCCTGATCGGGAGCGCGCCCGTAGCGATCATAAGCATATCATAGGCTTCCCACCAGGTGTCGGGATTGTCCTGCTCTCGAAGACGTATCCTCGTCTGTTTCAGGTCGATCTCTTCCACCTGGTGGAGCACCTTTACAACAACGCCCTGTTCCTCCCATAACGCTTCCGGAGTTTTTGCTATCAGATGCCTGGGACTATCGACCACCCGGCCGATAAGATAAGGAATTCCTCAGGCCGCATAGGAGACGTGGCGGCCCTTTTCAAATACCGTAATTTCCAGCTCCTTATTGAGCCGCGCGGCCTTTGCGGCCGCAGTCATCCCTGCCGCATTCCCTCCGATGACCAACAGCCTTTGAGAAGGCATCTGCTTATCCTCCGGACCAGTTCATTATTCGAGAAATGATCGTTTGCCAATTCAGACACATGGCATTTATGAAAAAGAAGGGTTCAATTTTCATGAGGTCATCTTACGCGAGACGACGTCGAGACGTAATGGGGTTTATCCTGTATTCCACGTGGAGGATGGCGTAGCGCAATAACCGGATGTCCATGATTATGCAGTCTTCGACACTATTTCCTGAGGCCCCCGCAGTTCCGTCCTCAGGAGGGGGAGCGCTTCCGGATAGGTCTTCTGAATGAATTCCACGAGGCGTTCTCTTACCTGGCAGCGCAATTCCCAGGCCCTTGATGAATCCGAGGCACTCATGAGCGCCCTAAGTTCCAAAGTGTGTTCAGAGACGTCTGTCACCTGGAGGACACAAACGTTGCCATCCCAATGCTCCGAATTTTCAACAATTCGCTGCAGCGCCTCCCTTACGGCCTGGACAGGCACAGAATAATCCACATACACAAATACGGAGCCCAAGAGGTTTGCGGAGACCCGGGTCCAATTCTGAAAAGGTTTTTCCAGAAAGTAAGTGACGGGCACCACCAGACGTCTCAAATCCCAGATCCGAACCACAACATAGGTAAGCGTGATTTCTTCAATCCTCCCCCATTCGTTTTCAACAATCACCACATCGTCAAGCCTGATCGGCTGGGCCACGGCCACCTGAAATCCTGCAAAGAGGGTGGCAATGGACCGCTGCGCTGCAAACCCCAGGATGATCCCCAATATCCCCGCAGATGCCAAAATGCTCGTACCCAGTTGCCGCACCTTTGAAAAGCTCATCAATATGGTGGCAAAGGCAAGAACGACGATTACCGCGATCACGATTCTGCGAAGGACCACGATCTGGGTCTGCATCCTCCTGGCCCTGAGATTATCCTTTTCGGTGGTATCGAATCTATGGAGAATGAGCACTTCTCCGACATAGGCCAGCTTGACCATTAACCAGGCCAGCGCCAAAATGATGCCCAGCCCCAGGGTATGGTCCGCAAAATTCCGAACCTCTGGAGTCATTTCAGCAAGGGGTAATGACAATCGAAGTACCAGAAGCGGCAGTAGAAGCCTGGATGGCGGACGGCAATATTTCACTATGGATGCAGCCGTTATGGTCCCAAATCCCCTGGATACCCGCGCCATGAACTTGAAGAGCAGATAATGAAGGATGATACCGCAAACCACTGCACTCAACAGAATCCCAAGGCTCAGTGCATAGCTTTCCCAGTTTTTGAGGTAGCCGACGATCCGGTCCGTCATGCTTCGACCCATTTTTTTTTGCAATACTTAATAGCTTGAGAGTCCATTCTCACGTCATGCCGGACTTGATCCCCGCAAGTACGGGATCTTCGACCGGCATCCAGAACATTTAACTTATCAAAAAGACACTGGATTCCGGCTTTCGCCGGAATGACGGCCTGGAATTTATACATTCAATAAAATCAATATATTACGAGAACTTGGACTGTAGAGTTAATAGCGAAACAGAGCAGCCGCGACAGCGTCGTCAGGAACTTCTTCTTGTTTCACCACGTAGACGTCCCCCCCTTTTGTGAGGGTCTGCACGGCCGCCAGATTTAATAAATCTTCATTTTGGGAATCTTGCGCCTGGTGAAATTCGATCATCCCGCTGTCCGGATCAAAACGACCCCACTTCTGGGTATCCCCTGCAATGAAAAGGACGCCTATTCGTCCGTGAGCCGCCGATGCGATAATCTCCTCAAGATCATTGGATGTCTTTCCCGTGCCGATGCTGTCCTTGTACCTGGCAATGGCATCATCCTGGGCCTTTCTGATATGCGGTGCCACGAGATCCCATGCCTTTTTATGAAGCTCTGTTTCTCCCAACTCGTCGGGATTGCCCAGAATGCCCTGTTCCATAAGACGGGGATAGGAACTGACCTCTTTATACAGCGGCAGGAGAAACTCCACCCCCGACAATATAAGGGGACTGTTCTCCTCGCGCATCACGGTATGGACCCATTTATCTATTTGCTGGAAATATCGAATGATTCGGTCCTTGGCGTCATCAGTTCCAACCCCGTGACCGTGAAAAATGGCAGGCCGTCTTCCGCCGGTTCCAGCTGCACCTGTATGGAATTGGAGCTGCCTTTCCAGGTCATCGTATTTGAGGGCATCTTCGAGATCTTCGGGCATCCCTTCCAAATCCACCCTCTCTATTTCCTGACGTGTGCACCGGAAGAGCCGAACATGTTTTTGACTCAAAGCCAGGATGTAGAATTTCATGTCGTTCATGGCAAGGGGCAACAGAGGCATTATATGGAAACGGTTGGAGACAACCGCCAGGTCTTCGAAGGGCAACGGAAGTCGGTAAGTTTGGAAGATACCATCCCCCATGAACAGGGCGAGTCCATCGCTCTGATGCTGCCAGAAGGGAAGGTCTTCAAGCAAGTTCCGGGCGGATTTCATCTCTTCACCCATGTCCCTGTTTTCCTTGTTTTCAGCGGCAAGCATCCTCCCTGCTTTTCCCAGCAGGTTCTTGAACCGAATTCGATTTTGTTCCGCATCTGTGCGCTGCGTGGTCATAAAAATGGAAATACAGGGGATATCCTGTCTTTCCGCCAGCCTCCTGAGATCGTCTGTCCCAAAAAAGTCCATCAATTGCATTGTCCTCCTTTTTCCATGGCGATGGAAAGCACTCTTTCCGGATCTTATGCCATTGCGTTTAAGCCTGAATGGCAGCGGTAAATATGTTACGTTTAAGTATTTATTTATCATAATGAACCCGGGGATAAATGGGGTGTGCCATGTATTTGCATGAAAAAATACGAGTATTAGTATAATTTGGAAGAAACATCTTCTTGAGGAGTTTGTATGGCAACGCCGAAGATGGGACGTCCCACGAACAAAATGCTGGGAAAATTTCCGGGAGTTGCACCAAGATTTTTTGGTTGCGGCCATCAGGCCGCCTTGGGCCTTTGCCCGTTAATATGAGAGATCGTCTTTCAGAATGTTAGAAACTATTTGATAATAAAGCACTTATTTGTTAATTTAAAAATTCCATGACACCTTGGAATGGTGGAATTTATGGAACAGGGGAATACTGGGTCTGAATAAGGAACGTATCCCATTTTGAAGACTCTTTCTGCTTTATCACCCAATATTCAACCCCTCCAATATTCCATCATTTTATTCTCAGGGTCCGCAAGCCCGTTACTCGCAAAAGTTCCTTGCGGTCCCCCAGATCCATGATAAGCAAAAAAAGGTCAGATATCTTTGCCTCGGAGTATTGATTGAATCCTTCTTTGAAACCCTGCACCATTCGATCGGCAATCCTAAACAATAACGGGGGATTGGAAAAATGTTAACCGCAGGAATAGATTGCGGCGCCAGGACCACTAAGAGCATAATCTTGAAGGATGGGAAGATCATCGGCATGGGCGCTGTCCCGACCGGTTCTGATCAGGAAACGGCTGTGAAAGCGTCCCTTGAAACGGCTTTGGAAGCGGCTGGCGCGACAAGGGATGAGCTGCAGAAGATTGGCGTAACCGGATCGGGCAAAATGGCCGTCAAGATTGCTGATATGAAGGTAAACGATATACAGGCCATGGCAAAGGGGGCCATTTATTTTTATCCCGACGCCCGAACCGTGATGGATGTGGGCGCTGAAGAGGGGAGGGCCGCCAGGATTGATGACGAGGGAAATGTGGTGGATTTTGCCATTAATGAGAGATGCGCGGCCGGCGCGGGGACCTATATCGAGGCCATGGCCAGAGCCCTCAAAGTGGGTCTGGAGGAGATGGGCGAACTCGCCTTGAAGTCGGGCAAAAAGATCCCCATGAATGCACAGTGCGTCATCTTTGCAGAATCCGAGGTGGTTGGACTCATTCATGCCAAGACCGATAAATCTGATATCAGCAGGGCGATTCATGACGCAATCGGCGGCCGTATTGTCTCCATGATACGAAAGGTGGGCGTCAATGAAGATGTGGCCATGCTCGGGGGTACGGCCCGTAATCCGGGACTTGTTGACGCCTTGAAACGCGAATTAAGGATGGAACATCTCTGTATCCCGGATGCGCCTGAATTCGGCGCTGCGGTGGGGGCGGCCGTAATGGCCGCGAAAGAGGCCTGATAATTAGTGCCTGAACGAAAATCACGCCTTGGCGTGATTCAGGCACAATTGCGAATTGAGAAATTGCGAATTCAGAATTGATGGAATAGCGTTGAAATTAATAAAACCAAGTTTCCGGGTCCGCCCTTTTTGGATTTCCGGGTTTTCGTCAGACACTAATTACCAAGGCGGCCTAACAGCCGCAACCAAAAGGTTTCACCCAAGTCCCGGAAGCGTTCTGGACACCCGTGGGGGTCTCTGCTCAAGAGCTGCAATAAAATGCGGTCGTATGGTTCGGCGGCCGCCCCCAGGCTCCGAATAATGTTTACGAAAAGGCAGCAAGGACATACCGTCCCATGAAAGCCTGTACTTGGGGCTGGAACAGACTGTATTGTAAAGCCCTGCTGCCGTCCCCAGGAGCTGTATTCGGTTTTTGTCCCGCCTCTTGGGCGGGAAGCAGAGACCCCCACGGGCAAACTTCTTCGCACGTTGCAGAGAAGTTACAGACAAAGACTCTAAGGTTACGGGGTCATCGCCGACCAGTATCCCTCGGCGATTCATCGAGAGTCGATTTCATAAATGGAGAGCAAGGAGATGGCGGAAGAGAAAAAGCAGGAATTCTGGCGTTGGCCCGCATCCAACTGGAAGAATCCCGATATGGACTGGAGAGATGCCGGATTTATCACCGTGGGGCTTGATGTGGGTTCTGTGAGTTCTCAGGCCTGCATAATGGCGGATGGGCAAATCTTTGCCTATTCCAGTAAAAGGACCGGACCCGACAGCTCCAACAGCGCCCGAGATGTGCTGAATGATGTCCTTGAGGCCATCGACATGCCCGAAGACCGGATGGATTATTGTGTGGGGACCGGTTACGGCCGGGTCAACGTCCCCTTTTCTGACCGGTCCATTACCGAGATTGCGTGCCATTCCAGAGGAGCCAATCTTATCTATGGTCCGGAGGTGCGCACGATCCTGGACGTAGGCGGACAGGATATCAAGGCCATCCAATGCGATGAACAGGGAAAGGTGACCAACTTTTTGATGAACGACAAGTGTGCGGCCGGAACCGGCCGGGGCATGGAGGTGTTTGCGGACCTCTTGGGCGTCCCCATCCACGAGGTGGGGGATCGATCGTTTCAATACAAAGGCCCGGAGCCGGAGGCCGTATCGAACACCTGCGTGGTCTATGCCAGATCAGAGGCCGTCGGGTTGCTTCGAAAGGGATGGACCACGGAACAGGTACTGGCCGGCTATTGCAGAGCCATGGCAGAACGGATCTTTTCTCTGGTGGAGAGGCTCGGCGTGACGCCCGAGTTTGCCGTTACCGGCGGCATGGCGAAAAACCGGGGGGTT
This sequence comes from Deltaproteobacteria bacterium, assembly GCA_021737785.1. Lineage (NCBI taxonomy): Bacteria > Pseudomonadati > Myxococcota > Myxococcia > Deltaproteobacteria bacterium. Next base: position 101,310 of record JAIPDI010000006.1, on the reverse strand, counting down.
GTGGAACGGTTGGTGCCGTTGCTCAAACTCAGACCTATGAAGACCCGGTGGGATCCCCAGATTGCCGGTGCTTTGGGCGCGGCCCTGTTCGGCTATGCCCTCTGCCAGAGGGGCAAGGGGAGAAAGAAGTGATGCCGTGAGGAACCAGCCATGGAGAATCTTATGGCACAAGTGAAATTGACCATAAACGGGCGGGAGATTGAAGCCCCTGAGGGCGCCACTATTCTGGAAGCGGCAAAGGCTGCGGATATCTATATCCCGGTCCTTTGTTATCATCCGGACCTGCCGACAGCCGAAGGAACGCTTCCGGCCGGGATGGTCTATCAGGGAGACAGGAGGATTGAAAACGCCATGCCCGGTCAATTGGGCAAGGGATGCGGCCTCTGCGTGGTGGAGGTGACAGGTGAGGCTGATCTGGTGGCATCGTGTCGGACCGGAGTGAGGGAAGGGATGACGGTCGTCACCGAGAATGACCGGATCCGTACCAGACGGCAGGAAAACCTGGCCGCCATCCTCGCACGGCATCGTCATGCCTGCCTTACCTGCGCCCAGCAGGAGGGGTGCAGCAGGGATCAGTGTTCCTCCAATGTACCGGAAAACGAGAGATGCTGCACAATATTCGGGCACTGCGAACTCCAGGATGTGGTCAATTATATCGGGATACTCCCTTCCACGCCCGGATGGATTCCCACCGACCTCCCCATTATTGATCATCATCCCCTGTTCGTGAGGGATTACACCCTCTGTGTCGGGTGTACCCGATGCGTCAGGGCATGCCGTGATTTGAAGGGAATCGAAGCCATCGGGTTTGTTTACGATGAAAATGACCGGGTCCAGATCGGCACCTTAGCCCCCTCTTTGGAGGAGTCCGGGTGCAAGTTCTGTACTGCCTGCGTTGCGGTCTGCCCTACCGGGGCGTTGATGGACAAGGCGTACTTTCCCGGGAAAAGGGCGACGGACATGGTCCCATGCAGGACGGCCTGTCCGGTCCACATGGATGTCCCTGCATATCTGAGGTTGATCGCCGCAGGGAGGCGGGAGGAGGCCCGTGCCGTGATCAGGGAAAAGGTCCCGTTCCCCGGTATATTGGGGAGGGTATGCATCCATCCCTGCGAGGATGTCTGCCGCAGGGGAGAGGTGAATGCCCCGCTGTCGATCTGCGCATTGAAACGATATGCTGCTGATGGGGAAAATGGGCTCTGGCAGAATTCCAGCGCACCGTCGCCGGATACGGGGAAAAAGGCGGCCATCGTGGGGTCCGGTCCGGCCGGTCTGACCGCCGCCTTTTATCTGCGTAAAAAGGGCCATATGGTGACCGTGTTCGAGGCCCGTCCGGCAGCCGGGGGCATGATGCGCTACGGCATCCCTTCCTATCGCCTCCCCCGGGATGTCTTGGACAAGGAGATACAGGATATTTTGGATACCGGCATCGAAATCAGGACCCGGGAGTCTCTGGGAAAAGATTTCAATCTGGATCGGCTCAAGAGCGTCGGCTTTGATGCTGTGTTTCTGGCTGTCGGAGCCCAGCTGAGCCGGCGGGTTTCGATCGACGGATCAGATCTGCCCGGAGTGCTGGGGGGGGTTGATTTGCTTGCAAAGGTTGCTGAGGGGAAAAGTGTCCAGCTGATGGACCGTGTCATCGTGATCGGCGGGGGGGATGTGGCGGTCGATGCAGCACGTACGGCACTGAGATGTGGCGCCGAGAATGTGACCATGGTCTGCCTGGAAGGCCGGGACAAGATTCCCGCGCACGCGGGGGAGATCGAGGGCGCTCTTGCCGAAGGGGTTAAGATCCTCTCCTCCTGGGGGGCGCGGAAGATCCTGAGCAGGGGTGACCGGATCACCGGCGTAGAGCTGGTCAGATGCTTGCGCGTGCTCAATGAAAAAGGGACATTTTGTCCGATATTCGATGACACCACCAGGATCATTGAAGGCGACCAGGTAATCATGGCCATCGGCCAGGCTGCTGACCTGTCGTTTGCAGAAGGCGACAGACGTCTCTCCGTGAAGAGAGGTCTTATCGTGGTGGACCAGGACACCCTCGACACAGGGATGGAAGGGATTTATGCCGGAGGCGATGTGGTGGCCATGTCCGGGGCGATCATCCATGCCATCGCCGCAGGCCGTAAGGCCGCTTCGTCCATCGACAGGTTGCTGGGCGGTACGGGGGATCTGGATGAGATCCTGTATGAGCGGGAGGTTCTTTCCCAATATCTGGGCAGGGATGAGGGATTTGCGCTCCGGGAGCGCGAAAAGGTCGCGGAAATCGCCCTCGAATCCAGGCGGGAGGGATTCCGGGAGATTTCCCTCGGATTGACCGATGCGCAGGCAATCAAAGAGGCCCGAAGATGTCTCCAGTGCGATCTTCGTCTTTTTTTGGGAAGCAACCCATCTCCCCCGGAAAGGAGGGTCACCTTCAACCGGGAAACCCTGGCACAGGTCCCGGAAACAGAGGGCGTGTATCGTCTCTTTGACATTGAAAAGAATGTGGTGGCCATCAAAGGGACATCGAATCTGAGAAAGCGCCTCCTGCAAGAACTGGACGCAGCAGGTTCCGCCGCCTGGTTCGATGTGGAAGAAAATATGATGTATACCCAGCGGGAAAGTGAGTTGATCCAGCTGTATATGCGGGCCCATGGGAGGATGCCGGGGGGAGGGGACTCGGATCTGGACGACCTGTTTTGAGCGATAGAGACCCCTTTTCAGGGAGCAGTTTCATGGGGAATCTGCGTCTCAGGGTGTATGAATAGGATACCAATAGCTGGCCATTAGTGATCGCTCATTGCCATACCACGCAATAGGCCTTTACAGGGGTGTGAATCCCTTTCACCTCGATATCTCCCATTGTTTGGACCGCCAAGGTGTCCTTAAGCGCGTGATAGGTCCTTTGACTGATCAGGATCTGTCCGGGCCCGGCAATGGTTTCCAGGCGAGAGGCCACATTGACTTGGTTGCCGATCACCGTGTAATCACTGTAGGCGTCTGACCCGATATTGCCCACGGTTGCGAACCCGCTGTTGATGCCGATTCCCACGCCCAATCGGTGCCCGTACCGGTCCCATTCATCCGACAGCTCGGCAACCTTTCTCTGCATGTCCATGGCCATGCGGACGGCCCTGTCTGCATGATCGTCCATCGGAATCGGATCACCAAAAAAGATGAGGAGACCATCGCCCACAATCTTGTTCAATGTCCCGTCGTAGTCATGAACAATCCGGATCATTTCCGAGTGGTAGCTGTTCAAGAGCTGAAACAATTCCTCCGGTTCCAGGCTGTCGGTGAGAGAGGAGAATCCTCTGATATCGGTGAAGACCACGGTCATCATCTTTCTCTGGGGTTGTGTCCACCTCGTATCTTCGCTGTTCAAGATTTTCTCCGCAAGTTTGGGGGAGAGGTACCGGCGCAGCTGATTATGTTTTTCCAACTCAATGACCTGGGCTTGAACCTTTTCTTCCAGATTGCAATTCAGCCGAAGAAGGTCCTGCTGAGCCTTGCGAAGTTGGGAAGTCCGTTCTTCAATCTTGTTTTCGAGTTCTTTGTTGTACGCATCCAAGCGAGCCTTGGCCTCTGTCAGTTCTTCATTGGTTTTTTCCAGCACAAGGTAGGCTCGATTCTTGGCGCTCATGCTTATTCTGAGCTGATTCAGGGTCTCTATCAAATCCTGGCCGGAGCTTCCCTCGTTGCTTCGCATCCTGAATATCTGGCGGACACGGTTATAGATGGATAATCGATCATATGACACGTCAAGGACAAAATAAGGCGCCATATAGATATCCCCGGCCATGAGCAGTATCCGACTGCCGACTTGAAAGGTCTCTGTAATGAGGATCGCCTGTCTTTGATCTCCCGGGGATGGGTTGAAACCGGTGGGGATTTCGCTCCATTTGCCCAAAAAAATCTCCTGCCCGCCAACGCTTTCCGGCTCAAGCAGAACCTTTTTCCCCACCTTGAGACGCGGGCCGGTTTCCGTTCCTTTCAGGGTCAGGAAGCCGCTTTCTATCTTGGCATGCAGGGCGTAGGGGATGAGTTCGGGTTCCGTGTTGAGAAGGATCTCGGGGTTGTATGGGGTCATGATCTGTCGAATGACCGCCGGGGGCAGTCCCCAGATAGTCGGGATCGAGGAGAGAATGCCTCGCGTGTAAAGATCCCCTATATAATCTCGGTGGGGATCGATATCGTCGTGCAACCGGACCTTCAGGAGGGTCCTGATCTTTCTTGTTCGGCGATTGTAGACAGGCGGGAGGATAACCTCGATGTCTTTGGTATCGTCGAAGTTTTTGTTGAAAAAGGGCACCCGCCTGAAACCGTCATTAGGGGATGCGAACACCCGCACAAAGTAATGGAAGCGTCCCCATGAACGGAGACTGGCTGAAGATGCGCCGCATTTGAAAAAGAAATCGGGCCCGCCAACCAGCTCTTTCCCTTTTCTGAAGATGCGTTCGAAGTTATCGTATGTGGTCCATTCATCTTCGTTCAGGAAAAAATCTTCCAGGGAATGGTACTGGTCTTCCGGGAACCGCAGCCCATCGAACAGGGACTGGCAACTGCCGATCCTGCTCTTGACATAGGCAGCGATGATTTTGATATTCCGATTGCTGATACAGTCAAGACGGCTCATGACTCACATCCGGAAAGTGGATCATCAAAACGGGACGATGTTCCAATGATGGCCATCATATCCTCTACCGGTAAAAGTAACAAGGACCTTTTTGACCGAATCCATTTTATCGCTTGACAACGGGGGCAGGTGTTATAGAATAAGCCCCAATATACGGGACGTGGCGCAGCCTGGAAGCGCACCTGAATGGGGTTCAGGGGGTCCGGGGTTCAAATCCCCGCGTCCCGACCAGTAAGAAGTCATTAAAACGGGTAGGTTGGCTTTAGCTAACTTGCCCGTTTTTTTATATATTGAACCTTTTTGCATATGATCGGAATTCTATGTGTTTGATTCCCTATGTGCCAGAAAGATGGGAATTCTTTGGGATGAAGATCTCGATATGAAGCTCGCCTGCAATCGTCTGTCATTTTGAGGTCGGAACCGGGTTTTTTTGTAGGAGTCAAGAGTTTGACGGGTAGCTGATCTCTGGCCAGCAACTCTTTCGGTTGATGATGCCGGTTTCTTGATCGGGATGCCAACCCACCTGAATTGCACCACTATTTCTTTGCTAATCACTCTGGCACGCTTACTGCATTGTGCTTACCATCATGCCCATACACCATATTCCATGGCCCTTTAATAAGGTGGTGAAAAGAAGGAAAGTTACCATCTCTTAATAGTTGAAGCTGAGTGTAAGGACCCACGCGCCCTTCAGATACCGCGGTATTATTGTGACTCGCGGCGGTCGATTTTGTTCGTGACGGTTATTAAGGTGTGCCGAAAGCCTTGACAAGGAGGAACGTTGATCGTGTGCAGAAAACTACCACTCACACATTGTAGCAGGCCCGGGAAATATTAATGAGGGTCCCCGGGAACTCAGCGGTAGAAAAGGCTCCGAATTGAACGGTTATGCTGTTTCTTCAAATGGATTGATCTGAGTTTTCATCCTCCCCTTCTCTGATACTCGGAACCAGAAAGGTAGTTGTGTTCCCAGGACATTAAAAGCTGTCACTGACCGGAGAAAGGTGGGTGACATGAAAAGCTTGAACGTTCTTTAGCATATGGGGGGATATGATTATGAAAATCAGCACAAAAATCATGGCATTGATTGCAATAGCCCTTGTCCTGACCGCTGGGGTGGTGGGCCTGATGGCCGTTTGGCAATTAAACAAGAGCGGGGAGATGGCCGTTGTCAACATTGAAACGTTAGGCGCCGCCAACATAGCCTCAATAGAGGCAGCGGGGAAGGCGAGGCTTGAAAACTTTCGAGCGGATGCCCTGGCGACAAAAAAGGAATATCTGAAGTCCGAGGTCCAGACCGTCATGGGCGTTCTGGAAAAGGCATACAAGGATGCGCATGACACTGAGAGACTTGCGCGGGTTTATCAGAGGCAGCTTCAGAATGCGGTAAATACGGCCTACGGGATACTGGAAGCCGTTGAGAAACAGGAGGGGATGAGTCTCGAAGAAAAGCAGGAAAAGGCCATTGATCTGATAAAGGCCCTCAGGTACGGTCCTGAGAATAAGGACTATTTCTGGATTAACGATATGCACCCGACCATGATCATGCATCCATACAATCCTGATCTGGACGGCAAGGATCTCTCCGGGAACCAGGACCCCAACGGGAAAAAGCTCTTTGTGGAGTTTGTGAAGGTCTGCCGCGATAAGGGGGAGGGGTTTGTAGATTATTACTGGCCGAAGTACGGAGCGGATAAACCTCAACCGAAACTCTCATTTGTCAAATTGTTTAAGCCCTGGAATTGGGTTATCGGGTCAGGTGTATACCTGGAGGTAGCCGAGGCAAAACTGAAATCCGAATCCGCCCAAATCATCGAGGCCCTTCGTTTCGGTCCTGAGAATAAGGACTATTTCTGGATTAACGACATGCACCCCACCATGATCATGCATCCATATAAGCCCGAGTTAAACGGCAAAGATCTCTCAGAAAACCAGGACCCCAACGGGAAAAAGCTCTTTGTGGAGTTTGTGAAGGTCTGCCGCGATAAAGGGGAGGGGTTTGTAGATTATTACTGGCCGAAGTACGGAGCGGATAAACCTCAACCGAAACTCTCATTTGTCATGCTTTTCAAAGAATGGGGATGGGTTATTGGTACAGGTCTCTATATTGATGACATCGAGACAGCTGTGCAGGCCAGGAAGACACTGCTGGATGGGGAGGTGAAAACGGCCCAGGAAAAACTGAACCTGCAAATCGAAAAACAGAAATCAGAGATTATGGATAACATCAACCGGGTATTGTGGTTAATAGGCGCCGTCACCTTGGCGATTGTTATCCTTGCCCTCATCGCCTCTTTTGTCTTTACGCGGCGCAGCATTGTCAACCCTATCAACCGGATAACCGAAGGGCTTACCTCCGGGGCTGATCAGGTGGCGGCTGCATCCGGGCAGGTCGCAGCCTCCAGCCAGTCTCTGGCCGAAGGCTCGGCTGAACAGGCGGCCTCCATAGAGGAGACCTCGTCGTCCCTGGAGGAGATATCCTCCATGACCAAGCAGAATGCGGACCATGCCAACCAGGCGGACGGTCTCATGAAGGAGGCCAATCAGGTAGTGGGACAAGCAAACACCTCTATGAACCACCTGACCGGTTCCATGGAAGAGATCTCACGGGCGAGTGAAGAGACATCCAAGATCATCAAGACCATTGATGAGATCGCCTTTCAGACGAATCTCCTTGCACTGAATGCCGCGGTGGAGGCGGCGAGAGCCGGTGAAGCGGGTGCCGGGTTTGCCGTGGTGGCCGATGAGGTGAGGAACCTGGCGCTGAGGGCAGCGGATGCTGCCAGGAACACGGCCAACCTCATTGAAGGAACCGTGAAGAAGGTCAAGGATGGTTCGGATATGGTTCAGAAGACCAATGAGGCGTTCACCCAGGTGGCAGAGAGCGCTTCCAAGGTTGGGCAGTTGATCGGCGAGATTGCTGCGGCATCCAACGAGCAGGCCCAGGGAATTGAACAGGTGAACACGGCAGTGATGGAGATGGATAAGGTGGTCCAGCAGAATGCGGCTAACGCTGAAGAGTCGGCGGCTGCCTCTGAGGAGATGACTGCCCAAGCCGAGCAGATGAAGGCGAATGTGGGAGAATTAATGACACTTGTAGGGGGAAGAAAGAAGGGCACGGCGGCTTCGGAACAGGCAATGACCGAAGAAGCGGACGAGCAGCACAAAAGGGCTCTTTTGGCTTCCAGGAAACGCTCAGTGGAAAGAAAGCAGACATTCCGCGAGACAAAGGAACCCAGGAAACGGATCCCCCTAAATGATTCTGATTTTAAAGACTTTTAATCAGATAAACGGGTGCACAGGAAGCAAGGGGCAGTGTTCCCGCCCTTTGCTTTGACATCACACAAAACACAAAAGCCCTTTTACATGATTAAACCCTCGATCCCAAACAGATGCAAGAAGGGATGTGGCCTACGTTATGGAAAAGAGGAAAGGAGTGAAAGGACAATGGCTGAACCAGCAAGAAAAATGGACATGGAAACCGGCGCTGTTCTCAACAAAGAAGGTAAATTTCTGACCTTTACGCTGGCGGATGAGGAGTACGGCATCGGCATCCTGAAGATCAAGGAGATCATCGGGATGATGCCGATCACCTCGGTGCCGCAGACGCCGGATTTTGTAAAAGGGGTAATCAATCTGAGAGGGAAGGTGATCCCCGTGGTGGACCTGAGGCGCAGGTTCGGGATGAAGGCGATCGACTATACAGAGCGGACCTGCATCATCGTAGTGGAGATCCAGGGGGAGACAGGGATGGTCATGATCGGAATTGTGGTGGATTCCGTATCCGAGGTGTTGAACATCAAAAGGGAAGACATCGAGGAGACCCCGACTTTTGGTACCCGGCTCAATACCGACTACATCCTTGGGATGGCCAAGATTGAAGGCGGGGTCAAGATCCTCCTGGATATTGACAGGGTGCTCAGCGCTGAAGAAGCCGCCATGCTGGGACAGGTCGCTTAGAATGAGAGGCACATCACACTAACACCGAATTTATCCGGAGGGATGCTGTTGAACAACATGAAATTGGGTACAAAGATCGCCTTGGGATTCGGTATATTGATCGCGATCGCGGCAATCCTGGGCGGTGTAGGTGTCGTACAGATGGGGACGGTGGAGACCGAAAGCACCAAACTGGCCGAAGAGTATGTCCCTGAAGTGGACATGGCCGCTGAGCTTCGCGCCGCTGCCAACCGTCTGATGTATGCCATGCGGGGGTACATTTTTACCGGGGATCAGATATTTTATGATGAGGCGCAGCAGGAGCTACGTGCCGCTCATAACGCCATTGAACAAGGCGGACAGCTCGAAGAGAGATCGAAGCACCTCAAGGGCTTGAGAGAACATCTGGAGGTCGCCACAACGGCGATACATGCGTATGGCGAATCTATTGATCAGACGGGTCAGATCGTTGCCAGGATGCGGGACAATAGGGCCGCCCTTGACGCCTCTGCCGATAAATACATGGGCATCTGCAATGAATTTCTCGCAGATCAGAACCGGGCCTTCAAAGACGATCTGGCCGGAGCACAGAAGAGAGTCGAGATTGTAAACGAGATCGCCAATCTCGGCGTCAAGGCACGCGAAATCAACTTTAAGGGGCAGGCCACCAACAGCATGACCCTTGTGGAGGTGGCCATCGAACTTTTGGCAGGCCTCGATACGTATGTGGAGGAACTTAAGGCAATTACGCAGGACGTCGAGGATACCCAACGGGTCGATGACATAGCGGCGGCCGCCCAGGTCTATGCACGGAACATGGAGGATTACATCGAGACGACCGGCGAGATGATTCTTGCGGGGCAGAAGATGGAAACGGTCGCTGCCGAGTATATGAAGACCTGCAATGATTTTTTGGACGGTTTGAATGACAAGATGCTGGGAGAGCCCGGCGGGTCCACGGTCAACGTCCAAGAAAGCCTGAAGAAGATCGGCCTGGTTAACGACATCATAGAAGCGGGGGCCGCGGCCTGGATTATGAGTTACAAGGCCCAGGCCACCCAGGATCCGAAGCTTATACAGGAGGCGGAGATCGGATTCAGAGGAGTAACGGAAATTTCCTCCAAACTGCGCAAGATCACCCCCGATACGGAAGATCTCCAGCGCGTTGACAAGATTGAGGCTGCGGCAGAGGACTTTATCTCTGTGATCAGATCATACCTGAAGGACTTCCGAACCCTCTCGGAGTTTCGCTATGCCATGGATCAGGCAGCTGGTCAATACGTGGCGCAGTGCGAAACCTTTTTGGAAGGCCAGCAGAAGAAATTGGCCGCTGATATGTATGATCGGAATACAAAGATCATGCTGGTCAATGCGATTATTGATCTGGAGAATGACACCAGGGTGAAGGTCTTTAAGGCCCAGGCCCTGGAGCAGCCCGCCATCATGGAAGAAGCACTGAACAATTTCCCCAAGATCAAACTGACGCTGGAAGAACTGAGGAAGATCACCGAGGGGGATGTGGATCTTAACCGAATTGAGCAGGTCGAGTCTGCCGGCAACGCCTTCAGGGGGGCCATGGTGGACTTCCTGGGCAATTGGAAGATGATGCGGGATGTCGGCAACAAGGGGGAAGCTGCGGGAAAAGGGGTGATTGATGCCTGCAGGAGTATGACAAGCGCCGGTATGCAAGCGACCGGGAAGGTTGCAACAGATGCTGTGGACCTGCTGAAAAGTTCGTCGTGGATCATGGTTGTCGGCCTGATCGCGGCTGTGATCTTAGGGGCGTTAATTGCCTTGTTCCTTACCCGAAGCATCACCGGTCCCATCAGACGGATTATCCAAGGGCTGAACAACGGTTCAGATCAGGTGGCTTCCGCCTCTCATCAGGTCTCCAGCGGCAGCCAGTCCCTTGCAGAGGGGGCGGCTGAACAGGCGGCTTCCATCGAGGAGACCTCTTCATCGCTTGAAGAAATGGCGTCCATGACAAAGAAAAATGCCGAGAACGCCGATGAGGCCAGGACCATGATGGGAGAGGCCGGACAGATTGTAGACAAGGTAAACCAGCACATGGGCGATATGTTGAGCGCTATCGAAGAAATCACCCGGTCCAGCGAAGAGACCGGCAAGATTATCAAGACCATCGATGAGATCGCCTTCCAGACCAATCTTCTGGCATTGAATGCCGCGGTTGAGGCGGCACGGGCCGGGGAGGCGGGCGCGGGGTTTGCCGTGGTGGCGGACGAGGTGAGGAACCTGGCCTTGAGGGCGGCGGATGCGGCCAGGAACACATCCGATCTGATCGAGAATACCATCAAGGCGGTCAAAAACGGCAATGAACTGACCCATACCACTCAGGAGGCCTTTAGGGATAACATGGAGATTTCCCGGAAGGTAGGAGGTCTGGTGGATGAGATTTCGGCGGCGTCCAATGAACAGGCCCAAGGGATCGAGGAAATCAACAAGGCGGTCACGGAAATGGACAAGGTGGTTCAACAGGTGGCTGCCAATGCCGAGGAATCGGCCAGCGCCTCCGAGGAGATGAGTGCCCAGGCAGAGCAGATGCAGGCCTATGTCGCTCAACTGGTAGGCATGGTGGGAGGGAAGGCAATCTCCACTGAGGTGGTAGCGGTCCGTCCCGTAAAAACGGATTTCCTGAATCCTCCCATGGAAGCAGGAGACAAGAGGAAGATCAAGGCCCTCGACGTCCCGAAGAAGAAGGAAAAGATGACGCCTGGGGAGATTATCCCGATGGATGATCAAGACGTCGAGGAGCTGTGACCAGAGATAAAAGCTCCTTTACGGCAGGGCAACGGTTATTGTGGAGGATCGTTGCCCTGCCGTATTAAACCCGTATTAAACCCGTTTATCGGGATTTAATATGGTTAGGGTCATGATCAGCCCTCCGAAAAACTTGATAAAATTATGTTTTTTCCTGTCCGAGTCAAAAAATTGACGAAGTATCGAACTGGTTTCCTATCACATTTTGTATCCGATGGCGTTCATTCGGCTAAAATCATTCAATTCATCGGATAATTGTTCCATACGGAGGGACTTTATCTCCCCTTTTCCCCGAACGCAATACCGTCTTCGAGATAAATATATGCCTCCAGCCCGGGCCTGGCGCAGAAGTCAGGCAAATCATGCTTTGGCACGGATAATGCTCATACACTGTGGTGATCTCTTACAACCATACACGTTCACATTCAGACGAGTCAACGATAGGGTGTCCGGCAGCACTCGTAGAAGCATAGAAAGTCTAATGCGAAGAAGGGAGGTTGTGCCGTGAACAAAGAAACGCCTTTAAGGTATTTCGTCGCCGTCATCGGTTGTACCGTCATGATTCTCTTTGGGATTGAGGGGGGGTACGCAACCGATAATAAGGGCAAGGTGTATGTCGGCTCAGCAGCTTGCAAGGACTGTCACGAGAATGAATTCAAAAACTTTGCAGCGTACACTAAGAAGGCCTCTTCATTTAAGAGTATCCAACGTATGAAGAAAGGTTTGACTGAAGTCGAGATAAAGGGGTGTTTAAGGTGTCATACCACAGGATATGGCGAACCAGGAGGTTTCATATCTCAAAAGGAGACCCCGCATCTTAAGGATGCCGGCTGCGAGGTTTGCCACGGGCCGGGCAGTGTTCATTGTGAAACCGAGGATTCGGAAGACATAAAAGGAAGACTGTCGATTGGCGATTGCGAGAAATGTCACAGTGCCGAAAGGGTTGATGCGTTCAAATTCAGGCCACTGATCTATGGGGGCGCACACTGATCCCAAATCCAACCTGTCGCCGGATCGCCGGGCAGGGGACGGATGTGAGATGATCGGGTTATCAAACAGATCCTGGAGGAGCCATGAAGATTTTTTCATATTTCAGCGAAAAGTTGTGGATCAAAGTCATGACCGCTGTATTGATGCTCCTGATCCTGGTCGTGGGTGTGATGAGCATCACCAGTGTTCAAAACCAGACAGCGGCGCTAAAGGACCAGATCGAGCATGATGCCGAAATGCTGGCTGCGGCTATTGAGGGGGGTATGATTGACTCATTGGCCGTGGGCGATAATGACAACGTGGTAAAGCAGTTTGAGCGGCTCAAGGAGAATATCTCCGGCCTTGAGGTGATGATATACGACTTTCTAGGGACGATCTCCTTTTCTACGGACCAAAGTATGCCAGGTCGGTCCATGGATGCCGTTCTGCGACATCAATCGGGGGCCGAAATAGTGAGCCGGATGATCGAAACCGGAAAAGCCCCCATTGAACCCCTTGAAGAATCGATCAATGGCGTGCCGTTTTTGAGTACTCTGCGCCCCATTCACAATGATGCCCGCTGTTTTCACTGCCACGGAAGTTCGCGAAAGGTATTGGGCGGAATGCTGGTGCGCGCGTCATCAGAAAAGGCACTTGGCGCGGCCGTTTCCGCCCGCAATATGAACTTGATGGTGGGAATCGCAGGGCTGATCGTCATGATCCTGTTGGTCTATCTTGTGTTTCACCGCTTAGTTGATGGCCCGATCCAGAGGCTGCTCAACCTGGCAGGGAAGATGAGACAGGGCGATTTGACGTCGGTGGTGGAGGTCAAAAACCGGGACGAGATAAGTCATGTCACCAACAGAATGAACCGCGTCAACGAAAGTTTCAGAAGCATCTTGGGGGATATCCTAACTGCTGCCAAGAAGCTATCTGATGCAACCAACGGGCAGGCCTCTGCGCTGGAGGAAACCAGCGCATCTCTGGAGGAGATGGGGGCGGTAACCAAGAAAAATGCTGAAAATGCAACCCATGCAGATCAGCTGATGCATGAAGCCACTAAGATCATTGAAAAGGCAAATAAATTCATGGCCAACGTGACCGACTCAATGGAATCCATCAGCCAGGCAAGCGACGAGATGTCCAAGATCATCAAGACCATCGATGAAATCGCGTTTCAAACCAACTTGTTGGCGCTGAATGCGGCGGTCGAAGCGGCCAGGGCGGGTGAGGCGGGGGCAGGCTTTGCCGTGGTGGCCGATGAGGTCAGGAATCTTGCCTTGCGTGCTGCCGAGGCCGCCAGGGGCACCTCGGAGTTGATCCAGACCACGGGCAACAAGGTTCATGACGGGACAGCCATGGTGGTTGAAACCAACAAGGCATTTTCCGAGGTCGCCGGCAGCGTGATCCGGGTGGGCGAGTTGGTCAGCGAGATCAGCGAGGCCTCAAAGGAACAGGCCCAAGGCATCGATCAAATTAATCAGGCGGCCGTGGAAATAGATGCGGCGAATCAGAAAAATGCCCTGAATGCAGAAGGATTGGTAGCGTCAGTACTCGCTTTCAAGATTGAGGGCAATCGGAATTCGAAGAGGCCGTTTTTGGGCCTTGAAGACCGAACCGCCAATGAAACAGCAGAATAGGACGCTGAAAATCAAGAGAAAGGGAAAATGGGGGCAAAGAGATCATCCGGATCAAAGAGGTTGATTTTGAGCCGTTTCAAACTGGTTTGCTATGACCCCCGGCATTTTGAATGCCGCCTTTTCAGCATCGGGATTGGGGCTGTGATAGATCAAGTCAATGCCGATTGCCTTGGCGGAAGTGAGTAGAAAATGAGAGGAAAGGAGGGGACACTAAAGAAGGCAGACAACACACTGAAAACAAGGAAGTTGGATATTAACGCAAAATAAAAGGAGAAGTTATGATGAGAAGGATTTTTACTCTGTTATTTGTATTATCCGTGGGTATTTTTCTGGGCGGGCTGGCTGTTGCCGAGGAGCAGGCCACAAAAGACGAATGCGTGGCTAAGTGCAAAGAAGCGGCGGCGATGGTAAAGGAAAAGGGGTTGGATGCCGCTCTCGAAACAATCAACGACAAGAATGGCCCATTTGTTTGGAAGGATACCTATGTATTCTGTCTGGACCTGAACAAGACTTGCAACATCGCCCACCCCATCAAACCCAAACTCATCGGCAAGAATCTTATAGCGGCCAAGGATGCGGGCGGAAAACTGTTTTTCGCGGAATTCATCAATATGGCCAAGAACAAGGGCGAAGGTTGGGTAAGCTACATGTGGCCCAAGCCGGGAGAAAAGACCCCTTCACCCAAAATAACGTATGTGTACAAAGTGCCGGGTGAGGATGTGGCCATGCTTGCCGGGATTTACGAATAGAACCATTGTGGCAAGCGCACCGTATTCGCCATGCCGGGAACGCGGGCGCCTTGCCATTTACGGGGGGATTTTATGTCACTTTTGAAATGGGTCACATTTTCAAGCATTCGGGCCAAGGTCATCATCTTGCCCGTGTTAGCCATCGTGGGAATGGGTGCCATCGCAGGGGTCAACAAGTATCTCGATGCCAACAAGGGTCGGGATATCATTGTCGGAAGAGAGAGCCAGGCCGCTTCAGCAGGGATTGTCAGGATGATGTTGATCGAAGAACAGTTTATAAACCGCCACGACAAGGCCTTGCTCACAGAATATAAGGAACATCTTGGCGCTATTGAGAAAACCGCGTTGGGCCTGCAGGCCAGGGCCGTTGACCCTGAGATAAAGGAACGGGTGGATGCGGTGACCGCAATCATTCATGCTCATGGCGCGATCTTTGAACAGGTGGTCCAAAACATAGAATCCATGGACAAGGCGAAAGCGGAACTCGCGGCCAGCATTCAGCAGATGAATGCATCCCTTCAAAAGATCGTCGGGTCCATTGATCAGGAAGACGCCATGCTGATTACACAGGGGGAATTCCTGGATTCAACTAAAGCGGGGGCGCGAAAAGAGATCAGCGATTTCCTGGGGGTGGGGAACGAAAAATTGTTGAACATCCAGAATCTCCTCCTGTTTTCGAATGTCGAGCAATTTAATGAAGTCAAAAAGACGGTTGACGCCAAAACCCAACTGCTCAAAAGGAACATCGATACCGTTTTGAAGTCAATAAACGCGTCTGAGTTTAATGAGATCTGGAAGGCGGCAGAAAAAGACATGGCCGTAATCGAACAGGCTGGGGATGTGTTGTTTAAAGAGTGGGGAAAAAATCAGGACCTGTCGGCCAAGCTCAAGCAGACAGGGATTCAGGCGCAACAAACCGCGGAAGAGATCGTTGCACTGACCAAGGCCAGTATTGAAAAATACGGGCAAACCAGCGACGTCGTGAGTGTGATTGTCCTCCTGACTGCCATTGTCTTTTTGATACTCTCGGCGTTTTTAATCATAAGGGCGATTAACGGCTCTTTAAGAAAGGCCATTGCAAATATCTCAAGCAGTACGGACCAGGTTGTAACGGCCTCTTCTCAGATTTCCGCATCCAGTCAGTCTCTGGCCGAAGGTTCGGCAGAACAGGCAGCTTCCATCGAGGAGACATCTTCCTCTCTGGAGGAGATATCCTCCATGACCAAGCAGAATGCGGACCATGCCAATCAGGCGGACGGTCTCATGAAAAAGGCCAATCAGGTGGTAGGGCAAGCGAACACATCTATGAACCATCTGATCGATTCTATGGAAGGGATCTCCCGGGCGAGCGAAGAGACATCTAAGATTGTCAAGACCATCGACGAGATCGCTTTTCAGACCAATCTACTGGCCTTGAATGCCGCGGTTGAGGCGGCAAGGGCCGGTGAGGCTGGGGCCGGATTTGCCGTGGTTGCGGACGAGGTGAGGAACCTGGCGCTGAGGGCTGCGGATGCTGCAAAGAACACGGCGAACCTCATCGAAGGCACTGTGAAGAAGGTCAACGCCGGTTCTGATATGGTTCAGGAGACCAATGAGGCGTTCACAAAGGTGGCGGAGAGCGCTTCCAAGGTGGCCCATTTGACCGGTGAGATTGCGGCGGCGTCCAATGAACAGGCCCAGGGGATCGAACAGGTAAACACTGCCGTCACGGAGATGGATAAGGTGGTCCAACAGAATGCGGCCAATGCTGAAGAGTCGGCGGCTGCCTCCGAAGAGATGAATGCTCAGGCAGAGCAAATGAGGGCGAATGTGGGAGAGTTGATCGCCCTGGTAACGGGAAGAAGGCGTGCCGGAGCCGTTTCAGAAGGCCCAACAACCGCTATGATGGAGAGGTCGGCAAAAGGAGGGAGGGCCGTATCCAGAAAAAGGACCGAGAAAAGAGGTCGGGCGGTTTCTGAAACGGAGGAAAACAGAAAGCTGATTTCCCTGAATGATGCGGATTTTAAAAACTTTTGAGCCGCCTGGCCATCAGCCGAACAAGCGGTGTAAATGATTCGGGGGTCGGTATATTGATGATCCAAGAGACGGCCAGGATAATGCCATTCTGACCGTATCCCAGACGCCCGACGTTGTAAGAGGTGTCGTCCGCCTCAAGGGAAACGCAATCCCTGTGACGTATCCGAGGCCCCGTTTGGTTAGTGATGAAGGCCTATGTGCTGATGTCCAGATGCCAACCCTGTACATGACGGGGGTGAATCTGAATTGATAATGAGGTCAGGTCCCTTGTAGATTTAGCGCAATGATCGACGCTTAAAGGTAAAACAGGAGGGGAGAGGAACAGAATGAGAAGAATGAAGCTCAATGCCAAATTGGTTTTCACTTCGCTGGCAATCGTGGTTCTGGTAATGGTCGTTACCACGATTGCGGTCTCAATCGTCATTAACCGACAGAATAGTGAGGCCGCGTATGATCGGATCAAGACCGCCATAAACATCATCCGGAAAGACCTGCAGGTGAAACAGAAAAATATTCTGCTTGATTCGCAGCAGGCTGCGACGGTTGATGGTATGGGAGGAAAGATGAAGTTTCTTTCCGATTACCAAGAAGGAGATGTCAGCTCCATCACCCGGAACACCTTTCAGGAGATCGTCTCTACCCTCTTTAATATCGCCAGCATGTCGGATGTATGGGAATTGGGAATGTATGATGCGATGGGAAATCTCAAGTCTTTCGCACTTGAGAGGGACGATCAGACATATGCCATCGGATATTTTCCAGGTACAAAGGGCAAGTCCTGGGGCCTTTCCCTGAAACGAGGAGAACAGATAACCCCGGATGCCTGGAAAGAATCTGAATCCCGGCCAACAATGAACATGAAGATGAACTATGGAGAGAAGATTCCCAAGGAGGAATCCGTACAGTTTGAACAGATGGGAGGCTACATCTGCCTGGTGAGCGCTGTTCCCGTTATGGCCGAGGGCTACGACGCAAAATCGGATGGGCTTGTTAAGAGTCAGGTCGGTTTTTCAGCGGCGATTCGAAAACTCGATAAGGATTTTCTCACCGATATGTCGGCCCTCACAGGACTCCAAATCAATATATTTACCGGGAAGGGATTGAGCATCGGTAATAATGCGGATTACACCGCCCTTCAACTTCCGGATACCATCAAAAAGAAAGATGCGTGGACCCTTTCCGATCAGGAGGTCCTGCTCAATGATGTTCAACTGGAAAAGGGGGATTGTTTTCAGGGAGTCCTCCCCCTGGGCGGAAGTGGAGGGAATACCGGCGCCATTGCCGTCCTCCTCCCCAAGGACATTGTCAAAGCAAATACCTGGCAGATGATCCGACTCCTTGGCGTTATATACCTGGCCTGCATACTATTGATCATACCACTGACCCTCATCTTTTCAAAATCCATTGCAAGGCCTATCGAAAACATCATTGTCGGGCTCACCGATGGATCAGATCAGGTGGCCTCTGCTGCACACCAGGTGTCGGCCGGCAGCCAGTCCCTGGCAGAAGGTGCGGCCGAGCAGGCGGCCTCCATCGAAGAGACCTCTTCCTCACTGGAAGAGATGTCCTCCATGACAAAGAAAAATGCGGATAATGCGAATGAGGCCAAGACCATGATGACCGAGGCCGGACAGATCGTGGAAAAGGTGAACCAACACATGACCGATATGGCCGATGCCGTCCAGGAGATCACTAAGTCCAGTGAAGAGACGGGTAAAATCATCAAGACCATCGATGAAATCGCCTTTCAGACCAATCTGCTGGCTCTCAATGCCGCCGTGGAGGCGGCACGTGCAGGTGAAGCAGGGGCAGGGTTTGCCGTTGTGGCCGACGAGGTCAGGAACCTTGCACTGAGGGCGGCAGACGCAGCCAAAAACACCTCCAATCTGATTGAGAATACCATCAAGGCCGTCAGAAACGGCAATTCACTGACCCAGTCTACCCAGGAGGCATTCAGCGAGAACATGGAGATCGGTAAGAAGGTGGGTCATCTGGTGGAGGAGATTTCTGCTGCATCCAATGAGCAGGCCCAGGGGATTGAGGAAATCAACAGGGCCGTAACTGAGATGGACAAGGTGGTGCAGCAGGTGGCTGCCAATGCGGAAGAGTCTGCCAGCGCCTCTGAGGAGATGAGTGCACAGACTGAACAGATGCAGGTGTTTGTCGCCGAATTGTCTGCTATGGTCGGTGCAAAATCAATCCGGAAATCCAAGGTCTCATCTTCGGCTAAAACGGCAGGATCTTCGTCAACCGAACACGTCCGGTCCTCAAAGACGGCCGTAAAGAAGAGGCAACAGAAATCAGATAAACTGAAGGCGCTTTCCGCGCCGGGCAAGAAAAATGATGCCAGGCCCGAAGAGACCATTCCGATGGATGATGACGATTTCAAGGGTTTCTAATCTGTCCTAAATGGTCAAGCGATTTGGATCACAGCAAGCAAGAGGCAAGACGACTGTCTTTGCTTGCTGTAATTTTAGGCTCAATGCCGTTAACTCAATGATTTGAGGGTAACTCGTGCCTGAACGAAAACTCCGTTCAGGCTAATGGGTAACTTTGAGAGCGATATCGACGCCGAACTCTCCCTCACTGGTTTCACACGGAATAGAAATGATGGGAATGGAAGATGGATAATTTACCTCATGTTTTCCAATAACCACAGTGGGAACCGAAAGTGACGTGTTGGCGACAGGAAAACCGTTCTTCGCACTCCCGGCAACCATATTTGCGATTTCTCCGATAGCATCCACACAATCCTCGTCAAGCTCCGATAATTGTTCGCCAAGCAATGCGGAGGCAAGCTGCAGTGCAGTCTTTTCCGAAAGATTGATCACCACAGATCCGGTGACCTCACCTGATATCCCGATGATACTGCTTACCTCATGGGAAGGTATCCCGTCCTTCTTAAGACAAGGTTTCCCCACGCTGAAAGATACCTCTATCATGGTTTCAAAAACATCCTTCACTGCAGCCAGAAAAGGATTGATATATCTGACATCCATTTAAGCCTCCTGATTTTAAATAGAAGAAATTCGAATTTTTCTGCTGTGGAGGGATGCCCGATGGCTGAGTCATGGACCGAGGGACCACCCCCGGTTTTCAGCTCCACAGCTTTTTCGAGATTTCTTTGGTCTGCAATTCTTTAATAACTTTGAATTTGACGCCAATGCCGGGCACCTGCAACCCCTCACCCCATTTAACGCAGCGGCATACCTCGGCACTTATGGGCGTTCTGTCGGTCAATTCCATAACCGTGAGCCAGGCCGTGTCGCCGGGGGCCCAGTCGTTGACTGAAAAGAGAAAACATCCTTTTTCAGATACATCCACGGTTACCGTTTTTTCGGAATTTGAGATTCCACAAGCCTTGTCCTTGGACAGGATGACGTTGAAATGGATCTCTTTTCTGATATGGTAACCCAGCCGGCGCGGCGTGAAGGGCCGGCATTTGCCGTTGATAAAATCGAGCAGTGTCGCGCCCGGTTTCTGGCCGGGATAAAACACCCGTATCTGCCTGCTTCCTTTTTCAAGGCTCACATGTGCTGCTGGAAATTTTCTTAGTGTACTGTAGATGAATTCCCTGTCATTTTTAAGAGCATATATTTTCGTGGGCATGTCAATGACGACGCCATCGAAATAGAGATCCGTCACATCGGCATCCAGGCCTTTTAGCGACGGAACTGCATTCACGGTGACCCCGAGCCGTCTGATCGATTCACAATATACGTTTCTCTCCCATTCCTCCATTGCGATGAGTAAGATTCTAATATCCATAAGAAATGGAACTCTCCTCAAGCAGGTTCGTCGCCGCTGCAGCTGATTGATTTATAACACATGTGAAATATGCAGCTCCGTCTGGAAGATCTCGATACGCCTTTTGTGACCCCTCTTGAGGATAAGGGACATCGCTTTATGCCTCAATTTCAATGAAGAGCGGTTCATCCATGCAACGCGCTGTCAATTTTTCTCACAGGCCCTTTTATCCATGGAACCTATATTATGACTGTTCCGGGCATGTTGGGTCTTGGCCCCGAGAAAAGGTTCCGTTAAAACCATCAAGATGCATGATATTTGTAAGCATAAAATGTGCCAGGAAGGAGGTATGCCAATTTTTCAAGTCATTGAGGTGAGTTTTGCCCGATATTTCATCGGAATTGACTCAGGCCCCGCGTCAGCACTGCCTAGAACAAATCTCAGGGAAAAGGCGGTGCCCGGCTTCAGATCTGCAGTAATCCCGAGAAGGCATCCACCAACACCGAGATCCATCACCTCGCCGGTTCCATTGACGCTTTTATCCACCATCAGTTGAGCCTCAATTCCAAAACGAACCCGGCTGAAGCGTCGTTTTTTCTGTACCCTGACTTCTCCTTTCTTCGAAAATTTTGTTCTCCTTCACCGTAGTTCATTAAACTGTTTCCCGCGAGTGATCTCAATGTTACCCGGATGCCCCGGAAAGAAACCCTTTGGTAAATTGAAACCCATTATGGTATAATATAACTATGAGAGATCAGCGCAAGGCAAAATTGCTTAAGAAGATCGTACAAAGTGATGGCGTTCCAGGGCTGTCTCCTCTCGCCGTTCGGTTAGTCGAACTGGCCACAGACGACCGAAAGGGCGCACGGGACCTGGCTGACATTATTGAAAAGGACCCTGCCCTGGCCACGAGGCTTCTCAAACTGACGGGGAGTGCGTTTTTTTCCCGGCCGGCTCGGGTCACATCCATCCCTCAAGCCATTGTATTGTTGGGTTTCAAGCGTGTGCGCCTCATGGCATTAACCCTTTCCCTCCGAGATACCTTTCCAGCTGACCGGAAAGGCGGTGTGGATTACAACAGCTTCTGGAAGACCTCCCTCTACAGGGCATTGATTGCTCAGGAACTCACCTCGACTGCGAGGCTGGTTGATTTGCGCCCGGAAGAGGCCTTTGTCGGTGGTCTGCTCCTGGAGGTCGGTCAGCTCATGCTCCACAGTGCCATATCCGACCCGGAGGAAACGTTTTTCAGGGGAGATGAACCCCTGGAGGCACTTATTTCATCGGAGGAGGAAAAGTTCGGGATTCACCATCGAAAGGTGGGGGCGCTTGTCCTTCAGCGATGGCGGTTTTCTGAAGACCTGGTGGAGTGCCAGAGATATTTCGGGGATGAGGCCCTGTCGTCGGACAGGCCGACCCTGTGCAGGATCGTGGAGTTGGCGAGGAGGGCGACAGAAATCGTTTTTGGGTCGACAGACACCCTGTACGAGCTCCACAAAGTGGCCCGGGAACTTTTTTTTCTCGATAAGGACCAGGTGGACGACATCCTGTCGATGACTTTCGGCAAGGTGGAAGAACTGGGAGAACAACTCAGAATAGAGATTGATTCGGAAAAGGATATCATTGCCGTCATGGAAAAGGCAAACCTCGCCTTAGCCAGGCTCACGGCTTCGTTGGATACGTCGATCCAGGGGCTCGTTGCAAAGGTCAAGTCCTACGATCAGTCGCTGGTCGAGATTTCGCAAGCGGCTGACCTTGGCCGCCAGGAGACCCTCAACAACACTTTGGACGCGGTCGCCCATGAGATTCGCAATCCGCTTCTGGCCATTGGGGGCTTTGCCGAAAGACTGTCGCGCCATGCCTCCGAAAGAAATCGCGCCCAAGAATACGCTAAAATTATTGCAAAGGAATCCGAACGGTTAGAGCGGATTCTCAGGGAAATTGTCGATTATTCACAGATCTATGAACCCTCTTTTTCCGAAAGGGACCTGATTCCTCTCGTTAATGAGGTCGTCGATGAGCTTGCGGATCTGTTTCGCGAAAGGGACGTCAGGGTCATTAGAGATTTTTATCGTGAAACCTTGAAGATTCCGATGGACAGGGATGGCATGATAAAGGTAATGCGGCAGTTTATCAAAAACGCGGCAGAGGCGATCGATCAAACCGGCGGTCAGATAGTGTTATCCATACGGCCGTCTGCTTTAACGAATGAAGTGGCCCTGACCATTTCCGATGATGGGGCCCCTATTCTGGAGACGATCCGAAACCTCCTGTTGGATTCGAATCTTTCCGGAAAGTCCTTTGACCAAGGTTTGGGATTTCCCCTGGCCAGAAAGATCATCGAAGCCCACAGGGGACGAATTGAACTCAGTCACCCGGAAGCTACGGGTAACGTCGTCAGATTATTTCTCCCAACCCAACACGCCAAACCTTCAGGGGCGATTAACACCGAAGTTTGACGAAGAACCTGTCGAGAGGGTATGTGTAAGGATTTCTACCCCGGGAGTTTGCTAAAGCGGATACCCGCAACCAAAACGCCTGAGTACTGTCCCGTCATTCCGGCATGCCCTTAGCCGGAATCCACTCCGCCGTATTTCTGGATTCCGGCTAGAAACGTGCCGGAATGACGGAGGGCTAAGCGCGCAGTGGAAGGATGGCCATATTTTCTTGTTTTTCATGACAGAAGACCAGGAAATAAGGGCCTAAAACACGCCTCGAAAATTCTCCGGGCGGATGACGCGGGAGATCAAATATAGCAGTCTATGAACTGCCCCCTTTTGGGGGTGATCACTTCCTGTCCGTCGGATCCGTAAACGAACGATGATTGGGCAGGGGAACACACCTCAAATACCACCGGCTCCCTGGATCGGGCCGGGAGATATCGATATTCCATGCCCGGACGATTATCAGCCCCTATGGGCACAGGGAGAAAACTATCTATCGGCATCAAGGCGTCTGCAACGACCATTTTCGGGAAACCCATTCAAAGGGATTTGAGAATCGACGACGGAACGCTCTCTTTGATTCCTGCTTTGACGTTAATCAACGCTGAAAACGACGCGTCTGCCACGGTTCTTGGGGGGTAAATCTTTTCTATTTTTCCTCAATATAAATAACATAGGAAATCGGAAGACCGTTGTCAAACTCAAATTTATGCAGATTTTTGTGCAACGCCAAGAGCGGGGGATGCTTTGTGGACGATAAAATCTGCCGCCAAGGCCTAACCGGCCAAGGCGGCATATTTTAGGAAACGAAAAATAGGTTATTAATTCGATGGGTTAGTGCAAAATCAGAAAGCGCTATATCATCCGCCCAAATGTGCATACATGATCTCATAAGCCACAGTGGACCTAAACAATGGGCTGGCCGGATCTTCTATGTTAAATAAGACCAGTTTTTTTTCTCTGGCAGGAAATTCCCATGTGCCTACATACCCCAACAGATTTCTGTCGCATCCATGTTTAGTGGAAAGAAAGTCGATAGCTTTTTCTATAAATGGAAGAGTTAACATTGCTCTATCCTCTTTTCAGATGGAATCGTACCTCCCATATTATCGTCAACACCGCCGCATAACTTTATCTGAATCTGAACAGTCGCTTGAGTGTGACCGCCATTTTTTGCTGCACTCGCGGATTCATCCGCAGGGACCGGCAACATATAGCCATGCCGGTGGGGGGAGCGAAACATAGATGACGTTTCAAAGCCCCCCTGCTGAATTATAGCCTCTGGCGGCCTTCGCCATCATATGGTGCAGTTAAGGGATGTTGAGGTTGACCGGCATTCAATTTGTCAATGTATTTTCTTTGTTTCAGGGCTGCGATGGTCTTGTCAAAAAGACACTGATCTTCGAAGAAAATCTGTTGGATGTCATGAATGCTCAAGCCGTTTTTGGCGGTAAGATACATGGTTATTGTTATCCTTTCTCAAAATCAATCAACAGTGGATTCTCTTGCGGCCCTTATCTGATGTATCGGTACAAGGTGTCGATTTCTTAAGGCCGTGTGAGTCCCGTTCATCCTCGTCCCCGGTGCCATGCGGTTTATGCGTCTCCTGATCTTTAGAATTATGCAATATCCATGCAAAAAAGCGTTTGGAAGACATCCATACGCTATTTTTGAGATCCGAGCCGTGCACATTGGGATTAACTGTCTGGAATTGCACGAAGAGATGGTTTTTACGGCTCCATAAAGAGGTGACGTCTGGACGATTCCGGTTGGGTTTCCGGCGCGAGAGGGGCATAGTATTGACGATCCGGACGTCCAACGTCCGACATTTGAATTCAGTGGGAAAATTTTGCAGTGCAACAGCGGTTATGATCAGCAGGGCTACCGGGAGAACTCCAAGAAGAGCTGTTCGGGGAAGGCTTCTTCAGGACAAAGAAATCCCTGCAGGTGCATGAGTTAGAGGATCAATTGGCCGGCCTTCACCCGCAGGGCATACGGTCATTGATGCGGATTCTAAAAAAGAGACTTTGCGCTGGTGTTAAAGCAGTTCGCTGAGGGGGACATACCCCGGCGGGGTCTTGTTTACCAACTCCCCCTCTTCATTATATTTCTCCACGACGACCATGTTATTTTCATCTATGACTGTTTTTGTCCGTGTCTCCCCCTCCCCCTTCATATCGGGCTCAGGGCTGTTTTCAGCAGCTTCAACCGGACGGTTTTCCTTAAGTTTATTATTTTCCTGAACAAAGTGGACCTGGGCCTTGACGACATTCTGATGATTCAGTTGCTGTTCATTCAGGCTCATTCCTGCGGCTGCAGAATCAATCATGGCAAACCTCCTCTTCCTATTCTGTTTTCGACTGAACCTTTTATCCCTCTTATCCTGTTATCGGGAGTCAGGGATTAAAACTTTAGTACTATTTAAAAAAAATAAAAAAAATATAATGTGTGCCATATATGAGGTGTTTGATCGGGCCGAGCGGCCGTTGACAGGTGAGGGACTATTGCGCCGGTGGTATGGCAATGAACAGGGATGGTCTTCGGGTTATCGATTGAATAGATGGAGGGGTTGCCCGAGGGTCACGCAACCTGCAGGATCTGCATTTCGCTTCGACCGCTATCCCGCAACAGGTCCCGAAACAAGATTACAGTTTCCCTGCAACGACGACCCAGGACCGGTTTCACCTGCAAAGCTCAATAGAGGGGTTCAGAATCCTGTTCTCTGTAATCTTCCTTGAACAGGGCGATCTCGACTCTTCGATTCGCCTCTTTGTTTTCAGGAGATGAATTTTCGTGGAGGGGACGAAACTCGCCGTATCCCTGGATGGTTATCCGGCGTGGATCAACCCCGCTTCGAATGATGGATTTGGCAACGGTGATTGCCCGGGCCGCGGACAGCTCCCAGTTTGAGGGAAACTGATCCGTTGCGATGGGGGTGTCATCGGTATGACCTGAGACCATGACTCTGTATTCTTTTTTGGCGGCGATAAGGCCGGCAATCTGGTTCAGCGTCGGCTCGAAGTCCGCCAATAAATGCGCTTCGCCAACA
The DNA here is from genome assembly GCA_021737785.1 of Deltaproteobacteria bacterium. Taxonomy (NCBI): domain Bacteria; kingdom Pseudomonadati; phylum Myxococcota; class Myxococcia; species Deltaproteobacteria bacterium. Next base: position 75,364 of record JAIPDI010000006.1, on the reverse strand, counting down.
GGGAAGGTGAATCGCTCGCCTAAAACAAAGACAAGCCTATTCTGGTTCCATCTGATGGAGCAAGCCGATTCCTCGGTTTCATGTATGGCGCTTAGGGCCTCCTGGCGCAGGCCCTCCATGGAACCTTCGGACCATGATCCTCTGGAAATTTCCGTTTCCAGAGGTTTCTGCGGTGGTTCCGGAATTGCCGGCGAATTGGAAACAACCGGCGCTGTGTTCATGGGTTTGGAGGGATGTGTATCCCTCAGGGTGGGGACCTCGTTCGGTTTGTTGGAAATGGGTGTAAAGATGGGGGATTCCATCCGATGAAGGGGGATAGGCCCCGGATGAACCGCCGCTACAGATGCGGCGGCGGTTGAAGAAGGTGAAGTGGGGGCGCCGGAAAGTATCTGACCTGAAGATTGGACGTACAGGAATATAAAAAAGATCAGGAGAAGCATCAGAAGATCTGCCAGGCCCCATGAAAACGTGTCTTCCTCAACGGAACCCGCCCTAAGTATATCGCTTCTTGTGGTGTCTCTTTGCCTGGAAAAGAGGAATTGATTGTCCATCACTTCAAACCTCGGTTAACCGGTTTCCTTTTTCATGAGCAGTCTCTGGAAAAAAGATTTTTCAGGAAGGTTTCCTGAAGGGGACAATGTGTCAGGACTCCGTGCATCCTGAAGGGAATGAGTTGTCAGATAGGACTGCAGATGATGAGAAACGACTTTGGGATTCTTCTTATCGGAAATTGCCATCACCCCTTCCTTTATGATGCTGAGCTGAATGCACTCGGTTCTTGTGTATTCGGAAAGCTTCTTGGCCAGCGGGACAAATAGAAAGTGGGAGAGCAATGATCCATATAATGTGGTCAGCAACGCAAGAGACATCCCTTTACCGATTTCGTCTGGATTCTGCATGTTATTGAGCACGCTGATCAGACCGATGATCGTACCCACAAAACCGATAGCCGGCGCAAGCTTTGCGAGGGTGTTCAGGATATTGACCTGTGCCATTTTCCCTGATAAATAGATGTCAAAATCCCTATCCATGATCTCATCAATTTCCTCCCGGGGGTAATCATCTACTATAAATTCAATTCCTTTGCGAAGAAAATGGTTGCCGGCCCTTTTCCCTTCTTTTTCCAGCTCTCTGATCCCGTACAGCCATCTGACGTGGGCAAGTGTTTCTATTTCATACAGCAAGGTCTTATTGTCCCCTTCGTCATGCCGGAAAACCTGATGGAGGCTCTTCAAGAGTCCTCTGAATGTCTTGAGGGGAAATGCCATGAAGCCGCAAATCAGGGTCCCCCCGAAAACAAGGAGGTAGCTCTTCAGGTTGGTCATGTCGGATAGATCCCCCACCACATTTCCGATAAAGAGCGAAAAAATCGCCAGTCCGGCGATGAGAAGTAGCATTTGGGTCATGGGCTGTTCTCCTTCACTGAAGTTGTCTTTGGGTAGAGATCTGATGCACAGTTTATGCCACGCGGCGTCGTTTGATTTAAGTCGAATAATTCCATTTAGTTAGATAAATTGTGATATCCTTTGCATATGGGAAAAAGTTGCCCTTGGGGCAAGGAATGGCTTTACCCATCCAGAAGTTCGAAGGGGTTCACCTCGGGATGAACCTCACGGGCGAGATTTGGCCAGGCTTTACACGAAGCTTGGGACGCATCTGTCACGGAAAAGTATTAACGGCGAGAAGGTGATATCACCTGGAGATATCAAAAAATGGCAAACAGGTTGGGACCTCTTCAGGGGTGCAAAAAGACTCGGGGGCGAGGGCATGGGAGTTAATTACAGCAATCCGTCATACATCTTTCTGTACAAAAAGACATTTTTGATAAAATTCCGGGTTTCGGGGTAGGGAGGGACCTTTTTTAATTGACCGACCAGATGCGGTCCGGCATTGTATGCGGCCAGGGCCAATTCCATGTCCTGGAATGTGTCGATACATTGAGAAAGGTACTTAGCCCCGCCATGGATATTTTGTGTGGGATTAAAAGGATTTGTCACTCCGAGAAAGTCTGCGGTGGAAGGCACCAACTGCATTAAGCCGATGGCGCCTTTGGGGGAGACGGCCTCCGGATCAAAGTTGGATTCCACCTTGATCACCGCCATAATGAGGCTTTCGTCAAGACGGGCATTTTTTGCCGCGGTTCGGATGATGGGGAGATATTGTTTCTCCCTCTCTTGAAGGTTAGGTCGTTTTGTGGGCAACCCCTCAATGCCGGGCAAAGGTATTTGTTTTTCAAGATCCGGGGTAACGGCGCTCTCTTTGTAACCTTTTTCAAGCCCATAATTGACCGTATTCGCAGACAACGGGCGCGGGGGAACATTAAGACACAACATTTTCATCCGGATTTTCCTGTCGATGTCTGCCCGGCGTTCTTTTCCGGAAAGAATCGCCCGTATTTCATTTTCATTGTAACCCAGCATTTCCAACTTGAGTTTCAATGATATTGCAGCGGCATTTCCGGTAAAGACAAGAAGGATCAGACAGGCAAAGACAGGCATCCATAATCCTGGCCGGCCAAAGCGGCTGCAGGAGTGAGATGGGAAAACAGGGACGGTCGCTGTTTTGGTCTTTTTTCTATGGCCGCGGTTATCTTTCATTTCGAATTCACCAAAACCAGTTCTTACATTCGGGAGGAATATCCCTCATCCTGAGCGTCAGCAGATGAAGCTTAAGAGAGATATGCATGGGTGTCAAGAAAAATGCCTCCGAGAGATCTGAAGTTATGGGCGTTCTTCGCCTTTAGGTCGGCCGGATTTTGGATGGAAATCATATGGAACCGCCCACATATTCCTCTATCTAGCTGGAATGAACCCAACATCCGATGTCCTGTTTATCACAAAGTCAAGGTGATATAATGAAGCAATATTCGTGCCGCCTTATGCATCGCTATCGCATTTGCCGGAACAAAAAAAGGGTTAGGTAAATGGGCGATTGACATGGCAAAAAGGGGTCTATAAAATGTCGACACCTTTTTTTTCAGAAGATGTTGCGGTGACTCTTGTGTGTTCACAACAGGGATAAGGAAATTTCAATGCGAATAGTTTGCCCGGGCTGTAAGTCCACCTATCAAATCCCCGAGGAATTATTGCCTCAGAGCAAGACGGTTGCGTTTAAGTGCAAAAAATGTAATTGCCAGATCCGGTTCGCCCGGCCCCAGGAGAAGGAAAAGGGGACTTCCCCGATGGTTCCTGATGATAACGTCTCAGCGCCTCGAGATCCGAGCGTTCACGCGCCTGCAGAACACGATCCTGCAAAAGTACGGGCGCTCACCAGCAAAATCCGGATGTGCCTGATGGGTTTTATTCCGCCGGTGGCTCAAGTTATTGCCAAGGCGCAAATGGTGATGTCGAACCCTTTCTCCGGATTGAGAGAATTGGCGGAGGTGATCGAGACGGACCAGGGGATCACGACCAATGCACTGAGAGTCGCCAACTCCGCTTATTATGGCCTGTCCGGAAAGGTGACCTCCATAAACCATGCCTCTGTTCTCCTCGGGAATAAAATTCTGGGAGAAATTATTACGATGGCGGGCGCCAGAGGTTTTTTGGGAGAAAATCTGAGGGGCTATGGTCTCGATTCAGGGATCCTGTGGCGTCATTCATTGGCTGTTGCCGTGGGTTCAAAACTACTTGCCGCCAAGAAATGTCCGGAACTCGCCGAAGATGCATTTTCTGCCGGAATTCTTCATGACGCCGGTATGATTATGCTGGACCCGTATATTTTTGAAAGAAAAGCCGCATTTGACGAGATTATGGGCGATGGGTCTCATACACTCCTGCAAGCGGAAAAGATAATTTTGGGGATCAACCATGCCGAGGTGTGTGCTGAAATGTTCGGGGAATGGGGCCTTCCCCTGACTTTAATGAAATCTGTGGCAACTCACCATCGCCCCATCTCGTCAAGCGGCGCATTGGGGTATGTTGTTCACCTGGCCGATATTATGGCCAGAAGATGTGGATACGGTATTGGGGTTGATGATATGCTTTACGCGGCGGATAAAAAAGCTATCGAGTTCCTGGACATTGATGAGGAAGAAGTGACTCTGTTACAGAGGAAAATCGGGGAGTCCGTGGAAAATATTATGTCGGAGGTCCTGGAGGAACCTGCCTGATTTGGAATCATGGATGCGCAGATTCTAACGCGCAATAAGCCTTGCCGCAAGTTCCTGGAGGTTCTTGTCTGCCAACATTTTCAACTTCTTTTTTACTACCCGAGAGTAATATTCTCGTTCCGTCTTGGTCAAGGGGTCTCCTTTAAGTTTTTTCAGAATCAGCTCTTCTTGTTTTGCTGGGAAAAGAAGCCTCAATTGCCGATGAAACCGGGGGGGGGATGACGTAGAGTCTCCTTGCGCTTCTTTGCTCCGGATTGGTTGAACCGCATGCAGCTGACTGGTATATCGCCTGAAGACCTCTCTCAGACGGTTCATCTGCAGTGAAATCCCATCTCCCAACTCAAGTATATCGGTCGATGCCAGATCCCCCCACCTCTTTTTCAGCAAAGTTTCTTGTTTGCTGCAATCGGCTGGGAGCGGAAGATTTTCTTCCTTTAGCATAGAGAGGGTGATCAGAAGAAATTTCTGCAGTGTCTCCCCCTGTTGACTCCCTATCCCGTATTTATCAAAGAGAGGCGTCAGGTCCATGGAAAAACCGCTTTGTGCAAAGAGCGACAGCAATATGGGGATCAGCTCTGTGAGAGCCAGATCATCTGAGGCGAGCAGGGCATCCAGGACATCGATAATCTTAGCCTCTTCAATCTGCTCTTCGCCATTCTGAGTTGAAATTCGAGTAAGATTCAACAGGCCTTTAATGATATCTTCGGTCCGCATTTGATGTCGTTTCAAACTTTCTGCTGAAATATTGGCATTGAGTCGTTGTTTCAGCCAGGTCATTGTGAACGGCCGCAAGACTGGTTTACAGTTTAGTGCCTGTATTTCTGATTGTCGAGTGTTTTTGTGGAGAGTTATTCAAATGGTGCTCAGATGCTCCCAACTTGAATAACTCCCGGCTTTCCCAATGATACCGCCAAGAGGTGCCCAGCCTGTCAACCCAGCCCTTATGTCGTCGAAGTTTTGACGCGGAGCCCATTGAGGGTGGGAGGCTGCATTCTTGAAAATATGCTAAAGGGCCTCTATCGTCGGTTCAACACGCGCTGGGAAGTGACATCCATTCTTGTTTCCCTCTTTCTTTTCTCTCTAATATGTTCTGTACCTATCCATGGAACCAAAGGGCTTGATATACATGCTTGGGCATGATTCATGCAGAGATTTTTCAGCAATTAAAGGATTTACCCCGATGGGCTTGCTATAGTGGTGTGATATCCGATCAACGATAAGCCCATGGCTGCTTTAAATGGATGCCCGCATTCTCGGGCAGTTGATATTTAGTACCCGAACGGAAACCCGAAAAATCAAGAAACAGTGAACTATGAGAAGAGGTTCTGTTAATGTAAATTTTGTTCCATCAATTTTCAATTCTTGAATATTCAATAGTGCCTGAACAGGGTTTTCGTTCAGGCACTATTTAGTGGGTTGGATACCTTTTGATTATTGATCATCCGTTATTTCAGGGGCTTGAATATGAAGAAATTATACGTATTGGAAAGAGATCTGTCTGCGCTTGGGCTCCTTGAAAAGGCCAGGGAGATCTGTTCCGAACTTGGCGAGAGATCGGCGATATCCTATATAAAATCGAGCTATCGCCTGCTGAGCAAGGTATATCATCCGGATCTGAATCCTGGAAACGCTGACAAGGCAAGACAGCTCCAGCAGAAGCTCAATCGATTGAATGAAAGTCTAAAATCCGTGGATGACAGGTCCCTTGTAGAATTGGTTCGAAGCAAGGATAATCTAAAATCCAGCTCCGCAAAAAAGAAAATACTGGTTGTGGAAGATGAATTCGGTTTACAGGAGACGCTCAGGGATGTCTTTCAAATGGAAGGGTATGATGTGAGAGTCGCTGTGGATGGGGATAAAGGGTACAAGGCGTATCTGAAATTCAAACCGGACCTTGTTTTTACAGACATCGTCATGCCTAAGATGAATGGGTTGGAACTTATAAGCAAGATTCGGGAGAAAGATCCCACGATAAAAGTGATCTACATCAGCGGCTTTTTCGGAGTGAGACCGTTGAAAGATGCGCTGGATGACGAGGTCAGGAAATATGGATATCCTGTCCTGTCAAAGCCAACCAAAATAAGCATAATGCTGGGCCTGGTCAAAGAATATATCAAGGAGTAGATCGTCGGAGCGTTACGTCTGAGACTCTGAAAAAAGCCATCAATCGATAGTCTGGGTGAAGATCAGGGTTCATAGAATGCCTATCGGGGATTGAGGGAATCCAAAGTGAACAGATGGCAGGGTCGTGGGCAAGAAATTAAACCGTTGGATGGGTGAATCGGTCGCGAATTATGAAATACCCTTAAGCGGCCAAACTGTTTTGTCAGAAAAAGGAACCTATGCAAGAGATTACCACATTTGAGATAAAGGGGCCGGTGATCGCATCTGTCATGGATTTATTTGATACCATGCTCTCTATGGAGGTTGAACCGTGCGATCCTGAAAATCTCTCAGGATGGGACTCGCCCCGGATCGCAGGATCCGTGAGTGTTGCCGGAGAGATTATCGGCGCCATAAAAGTCGAAACAACAGATGCCTTCGCGCGCTTGATGACCTCGGAAATGCTTGGGATGGACTTAGAGGAGATCGAGGGAGAAAATGAGATAAAAGATGTCATCCTTGAAACGTGCAATATCGTGGGTGGAAACCTCAAGTCAGCCTTGAACGACAGCGGTCTTTCCTGCGTTATCTCTTCCCCCACGGTGACGTTGGGGAAGAACTTCGATATTGAGACCCTCAATATGGCAAGATATGAACGATTTGCTTTCCGCTACCAGGAGCACCACTTTCTGGTGGAAGTATGTTTGAAACTCGCTGAAGATGCACCCCCTGAGGCATTGAGAAAGTTAACAAGTATCGATATCAACAAGTTTGAAAGACTGGATATCATTTCATCTGCCGGAGATACGGTTATAGAGTTGTTTGATCTGATGCTGTCCATGAAGCTGGAGTTGTCAGATTCAAAAGACGGGCAGCACATTGAAGGGGTTCGAGCGGTAGGGGCCGTTAATTTCGCAGGGGAGGTCGCGGGTAGCGTCAATATACAGTTAGGCAAGACATTTTCGAGGATTGTGGCTTCCAAAATGATGGGCATCCCCCTGGAAGAGGTGGACGGCGATGAACAAACCAAGGATGTGATCGGGGAACTGTGTAATATCGTAGCAGGGAATCTCAAGTCCGGTTTCTGCGACTCGGGATTGAAATGTGAGATATCGCCGCCCTCCATTACCATCGGTGATGACTTCAGAATCGAAACCCTCAATATGGCCAGATATGAGCAGTTTGCGTTCAGATTCTACGAACATGATATCTTTGTACAGGTCTGTGTGAAAATTGATGAAAATGCAAAGGCTTCGATCAATGACGAACTAAATTCCGCAACAATCGATGAGATTGTGGCTCAGGCCAAGGCCCAGGCAGATGATGCCGGGGTCTCTGTTGATGAGACGTCCCTGCCCGGGCCATTAGCAGAGGCGGCTGCTGTTGGACAGGAAGCAGGCGTTTCAGGACGAATACCCGCCGAAGACTGTGCACACCCCCAGGTTGGGGCGCAGGAAATTGGTTTGCAGGAGGCTTCACCCAATCTCGAATTTGTTCTCAATATACCGGTTGAGATCAGTGTGGAATTGGGAAAGACCCGGATGACGATCGGCAGAGTCAGCGAACTTGCACCCGGCGCCCCGGTTATTCTGTCGAATGTTGAAAACGAGGACCTGAATATATATGCGAATAACAAACTGATCGCGAAGGGGTCGGTCATTGTGGACCACGAAAAATATGGGATCCGGATTACCGAGGTAGTCACCCGAATGGAGCGGATCAGGACACTGAGCGAATAACCTAGGATGGCTGCGATGACGATAGGCGGTTTGAGAAACGGGGCATGATGGCCGAAAGAGAGATGACGAAACAACAGTATGTGGAATCGAAAATCCTCTTTGTGGACGATGAGAAAGATATGCTTTCCATCGTAAAGACATATTTGTCTCGAAGGGGCTACGGCGTCGTCGTTACAGAAAACGGACGAAACGCACTTGAACTGGCGCAAAAGGACAATTTTGACGTGGTTATTACCGATCTCAACATGCCCCAACTGAGCGGTCTTGAACTACTCAAGGCCGTAAAAAAAATCCAGTCCGAAACCGAAGTCATCATCGTGACCGGATATGGATCCATTGAGAGTGCAATCAAGGCCCTGAAATTGGGCGGATACGACTATCTGCAGAAGCCGATCAACCTGGATCGCCTGAAACTGCTGATTGACAGGATTTTAGAGAAGAAGAGGCTGAAACAAGAAAACCTCCATTTGAAATATAAATTGAAAGAAAGGTACCGCTACGATGATATCATCGGGTTGAGTTCGGGGATGCAGGACATCTATGAGATCATCGACAGAATCAGTATGGATGACCCTACGGTTCTGATCCAGGGGGAAAGCGGGACAGGGAAGGAAGTCCTCGCCAAGGTGATCCATAATAACAGCAACCGGAAAAACGGCCCGTTTATTTCCATAAATTGTGGCGCCCTGGTTGAAGGTCTGCTGGAAACCGAACTCTTTGGCCATGTAAAAGGCGCCTTTACAGGGGCTATCCGCAACAAAGAGGGACTTATGAAGGCCGCTGAAGGAGGCGCTATTTTTCTGGATGAAATCGCTGAAATGCCCCCCCCTTTACAAGTTAAGCTCCTCCGGGCCCTACAGGAAAGGAAGATACGGCCTGTCGGGGATACCCGGGAAACATATGTGGATACCCGGGTCATTGCGGCCACCAACAAAGACATCAGTGAGGCACTGGAGACCGGAAAGCTAAGGCGCGACCTCTATTACCGCCTGAATGTGGTATCTATTCAGATCCCTCCACTGAGAGAGCGAAAAGAAGACATCCCCCCCCTGGTCAATCATTTTATCAACAGATTCGGAGAAACGAACAAGAGAAAGATCGTGAAAAAAATATCTCCTGAAGCCTTGAGTCTCTTTTTGGAGTACGACTGGCCGGGAAATGTAAGAGAACTCGAGAATGCCGTTGAGAGGGCATTCGCCCTTGGAGTAGCCGAGACCATCGGGATGGATGATCTACCCCCTGTTGTCAGAGGTTCAGGTAGAGATGTTAATGCCAGAGCAGGAAACTTTAATCTGGAAGAGAACGAGGTCGCCCTCATCAGAAGGGCATTGGCTGAAACAAAGGGAAGTAAACCCGATGCATCCCGGCTGCTCGGCATAAATCTGAGCACCTTATATCGAAAGATCGCCAAATATGGGATCCCTCAGAACGCCTTGCAAAATGCGAATGTATAATTGCAGATTGCAAATGCCCCCCCCCCCTGGGGTATCCCAATCTTTGTTTCTACCTTTTTTCATCCTCAGCCGGATAGGGCGAAAGCCGAAAATCCCTTGGTCTTCGTGCCTAACTCACCAAATTGAAAGGATTTTTATCGGATATTAATTTCTGTGTGTTGGCCTCAGGGTTTGCCACTGATGTGTAAGCAGGCTTGCTTTTGTGCAGAAAGGGCACCTGCATCGGTTTCTCGTTCTGCAAAAATCCGGCCTTAAAGCAGGCATTCTTTGAGTCTTCCTAATCTCTCCATATTATTCTAATCACTATCAAATTTATTTTTTTGAGGTCCTGGGTCGCATCTGGCACGGGGTTTGCTGAGATTAACACGGAAGCCCTCTGGGCAGGCATTTTTTCCATGGCCGGAAGACAGGGTATGCGCTTCCCCGGTCAATGCTTGAATCTGCAAAGGCATCGATAATCGGGATGATCGACTTAAGTGCGGCGGAGTGTTCCCCAAGGAACATAGCGGACGATAATGACGAAATAATTTAGACACCCAGCCAAACGGGAGGGACACAATTGCTGAACGCAGCATTGAAGGTGAAGGACTCAGGACATCCACCCCCGGCAACCGCTGCATGCCAAGCGGCGGATGATCCTGCGCGCTCTCATAAATATGGTGACATTATCGGCTGCAGCAAGGAGATGTGCACCATATACAGCCTTATCGAGAAGGTGGCTGACAGCGAAAGTACCGTGGTCATTACCGGAGAGAGCGGGACCGGCAAGGGGATGGTTGCGCGCGCGATTCATAGCAGGTCCAATCGACGGGAGAGGTCGCTGATTACCATAAATTGCGGCGCTATTCCGGAAAATCTCCTGGAGAGTGAGCTGTTCGGCCATGTTCGGGGTGCGTTTACAGGTGCGAGTTCAAACAAACCCGGAAAATTCGAGTTGGCGAAAGGTGGGACCGTCTTCTTAGATGAGATCGGGGATATGAGCACCAACCTGCAGGTAAAGATCCTGAGGGTGTTGGAAGAAAGAGAATTTGAACAGGTGGGAGGCTCAAAAACCCTGCACGCTGACGTAAGAATCATCGCTGCGACCCACGCGGACCTGGAATCACTGGTGGTGAAGAGGAAATTTCGAGAAGACCTGTTTTACCGGCTCTATGTTGTTCCAATAAAGGTCCCTGCGTTGCGTGAACGAAAGTCCGACATCCCGCTTCTGATCTCTCATTTTCTCCATGAGTTCAACAAAAAGAACGGCAGGAGGGTCGAAGGGGTTTCTGAGGATGCCCTGAAGGCGATGCAGAGTTATTCATGGCCCGGAAACGTGAGAGAGCTTAAAAACGCTGTGGAGCGGATGGTGGTACTGAAAGAGGGAGGATGGATTGAATCCCAGGATCTTTCTCAGAAGCTCATGAAAGAAACGCATTGCTCCGAACCGGCGAACATATCCATGTCAGAAGATGGGATTAACCTGAATTCCGCGGTGACGGAGTACGAAAGAGCCCTTATCCTAGAATCGTTGAAGCGCACGAATTGGGTAAAGAATCAGGCTGCAAAGCTGCTCCAGCTCAACAGGACAACGCTTGTGGAAAAAATAAAGAGACATAACCTCTTGGAACCACTCTCTCAATAGATTAATTTGATCAAAGGCCTGTCAAGGAAGTGACGCCCGACAGTCACAAATTGACATGGCGCCCGCCGAGCTTCACCGTATTTTTCCTGAAACCCACCCCTTCCAGTGGGACTCGAATAAGGTGAATCATTCCGGCAAGGACAACGGGCGGGAACAGCGGAGGGGGGAGCCGCGGAATACCTCCCCATTCTTCCGGTTTTCCAACCTTTCCAATCCAACCTGCCCTCTGAGTATGGTTGCTTTTCGCCCCCCAGGGGCTTCCTTGGGCCTCCGTCTATGCTGGGCTGGGGGTGCCTCACTCCTTGAAGAAGAGAATCCGCTGAAGTCAAATCAAACAGCCGTGAGCAGAAACATTGCCACTGTTCAAGCACCTATTCTTTCCAGCCTTGTCCGTACAAAATGACGGCATGGGTCTTGCAGATTTGATCTGCGTGCCTCTCCGGAATACCTCGGTATTGGACAATCTTAGACGTATTTTCGTGACGCCCATTGAGTATGACGAGATCGGCGATCATCTATCGTGTAGAAAGGAGTTGTCCGATGCAGGGCCTGGGTTCTCGACGGGGGCGGGCAGGACAAGGAGCAATTGAATGTCGCATCCCATACTGATTGTCGATAATGAAGCTGACATGCGGTCATCGCTGACCCGCGCACTGAGCAGTAATGGGTACTCGGTAGTGTCTGCAACAAACGGCCTGCAGGCCCTCGACGAATTCGGAAAGGGTAACTTCAGTCTGGTAATCGCCGACATGAAGTTGCCGAAAATGTCCGGGATAGAAGTCCTGATCGAGCTGAAAAGGGTGTCTCCCCATGTGCCCGTTATCATGACCACAGCCGATGGAACGATTGAAAATGCAGTGGAAGCGATGCAACGGGGGGCCTCAGATTATATATTGAAGCCGTTTTCCCCGGAAACATTAGAGATGGTGGTCAAGAATGCCTGCAAAAAATCAAATGGTCAGATGCGGGTCAGTCCCGACCGCCTGTACCAGAAGATGGATGCGCCATCCAAGACGATGGTGACCACGGATCCGAAGTTGTTAAAGATCTTGAAACTGGCAAAGGATATTGCGCCGAGTAAAGCCACTGTGCTTATCCAGGGAGAAAGTGGCACCGGGAAGGAGGTCTTGGCCTCATTTATTCACAGACACTGTGGGGGGGATGACAGACCTTATGTCGCCATAAACTGCGCTTCGCTCCCCGAAGGTCTGGCCGAAAGCGAGTTGTTCGGTCATGAAAAGGGGTCGTTTACCGGGGCCATCAATAAAAAAAGAGGTAAATTTGAGCTTGCCAACCAGGGGACGATCGTTCTGGATGAAATCAGTGAAATGCCCATGCCGATTCAGGCCAAATTGCTACGGGTGCTCCAGGAAAGGGCGGTGGACCGGGTCGGCGGGAACAGGGCCATTCCCATAGATGTGAGAGTTATTGCCATTAGCAACAGGGACCTCAAAAGTGCGGTGAAAGAGGGGAAATTCAGGGAAGATTTGTTTTATCGCGTCAATGTTATCCCCGTCACCATCCCCCCGTTGCGGGAGCGAAAGGGGGATATCCCCCTTCTGACCCGACACTTCATGGAAAAATACGGATCACTCTACGCAAGGCCGGTAAAAGGGATATCCGATTCGGCACTTTCATTGCTGATGGGCCTTGCATGGAAAGGAAACGTCAGGGAACTGGAGAATACGATCGAGCGGGCCGTTCTTTTAACGGAAGAGGATACGATCCTACCTGAACATCTGTTTCCGGAAGGTGCGGCAGATATAGGACCTCGGTCAAATCAGATAAGGCCTGGCCAGACAGTGAGGGAGATGGAAAGGGAATTGATATTCCGGACATTAAGGGAAGTGGATGATAACCGGACCCATGCGGCAGAGATGCTGGGTATCAGCATCAGGACATTGCGCAATAAATTGCGAGAGTACAAGGAGGAAGGCCTGCCTGGGTCCATGGATTAATAAGAGGACGGAGAAATTAAAGAGTCCGGTGTTCGGTATATCCATCAGTGCTGCCGGAATGCGGCAGGTTGCCTGCGGACACAATTTATGGATTCGTGAGAACAGGAGGGACAGACGATGGAATCGGGAAGACTTTTCAAAGGGGCATTCCCCATTATCGAAAAGGCCTTGGACCTGAGGTCCATGAAGCATCATCTCATCGTATCCAATATCGCCAATAAGGATACGCCCAACTACAAGGCCTTTGATCTCATGGTTGAAGAGGAGATGGCCAAATCCACGGATACGGGGGAGGCCCCCCCCTTGAAAAGGACAGACGATGCGCACCTTTCGAAAAATCGTTCCTCGGAGATGTCCGGAAAGATTGGCCGTGCGACAGAAGCGGCGTTTTCTTTGAGGGGGGATGGCAATTCCGTCGATATCGACAGGGAGATGGCCAATTTGTCTGAGAATAATCTGCTCTATGACGCTTTAACACAGATTATTTCCCGGAAATTCAGAGGATTGGAAGAAGTTATCAAGGGAGGTACATAGATATGAACTATTTGAATGCATTTCGCATCAGTGCTTCGGGCATGACTGCCCAACGGCTTCGAATGAATATCGCCACCACTAATCTGGCGAATATCAATACGACCCGGACCCAGGGCGGCGGACCCTATCGAAGAAAAGACGTGGTTTTTGAAAGCAAGTCGTTACCCGGTTCATTCGGAAATGCGCTTCAATCATCCATGTCCGGTAAATTGGCGGGGGTTCAGGTTTCCGAAATAATAGAGGACCCCCGGCCGCCGATCTCAAAACATGACCCTCAGCACCCGGATGCAGACAACAAAGGATATATACAGGTGCCCAGGATCAACCTCATGGAAGAGATGGTAAATATGATGTCGGCCACTCGAAGCTACGAGGCCAATGTCACCGCGATCAAAGCCACCAAGGATATGGCATTAAAGGCACTGGAGATCGGGAGGTAGCAGATTATGAATGATATCACCATCAAGAATCGGCTGGAGACAACCATTCCCCTGGGAGTATACGGAAAGCAGCCTGTACCTTCTCAAGGTGCGTCCTTCGGGAGTATGCTTTCAGAGGCCATAGATGGGACAGACCGGCTCCGAAAGACGGCTGACACCGCCATCAGCGATTTTGCTTCGGGCAAAGAAACCGATATTCACAAGACAATGATTGCCATGGAGAAAGCCAGCATTTCCTTCAAGTTAATGATGCAGGTGCGCAACAAGGTCATTGCCGCCTATCAGGAAATTATGCGAACACAGGTCTAAATAGCAGTGCCTGAACGAAAACACCGTTCAGGCACCATTGAATATTCAAGAAATGAAAAGTGAAAATTGATGGAACAAATTTTACATTAACAGAACCTCTTCTCATGGTTTACTGTTTCTTGATTTTTCGGGTTTCCGTTCGGGTACTAAATAGAGATAGCGCAGAGGATAAAGATGGCCATTAACGAGATTTCCGCGCAATTGAAGACACTGCTCGGGAGTATGACGCCCGCCAAGATGTTTACCCTGTTGGCCTTGATATCCATCACCATAGTGGGCTTTGTATTTTTGCTCACCTGGTCGGGGGAGTCGGATTTTCAACCTCTATACTCCAATTTAACCCCCGAGGATGCGGGGGCCATACTGACCCGATTGAAGGAAAAAAAGATCCCCTACAAGGTTTCGACCAACCGGGATGCCATTCTTGTGCCGAGCGACCAGCTATATGAAATCAGACTTGAATTGGCGTCCCAGGGCCTTCCTCTCGGCAGCGGTGTCGGTTTTGAAATTTTCGATAATGCCAAACTGGGGATGAGCGAGTTCGTTCAAAATGTGAACTACCAAAGGGCGTTGCAGGGAGAACTTTCTCGAACCATAGATAGATTTGATGAGGTCCAGGGATCGAGAATCCACATCGTAATGGGCTCAAAATCGCTGTTTGTAGAAGATCAGGAGCCGGCGACGGCATCGGTCATACTCAAACTGGCGCCGGGCAGGACGTTGAATAACGGCCAGGTTCAAGCCATCGTCCATCTGGTATCATCGAGCGTTTCCGGTCTCAAAACGGAAAATGTGACGGTGGTTGACAATTACGGGAAAATGCTGGCCGGACGGAAGGATCGCGCTTCGGAGGGACCGATAAATTCCGATCAACTGGCATTGCAGGAAAAGATGGAAAAAGGTCTGGAGAGCCGCGTGCGCACCATGCTGGAAACAGCCTTGGGCCCAGGCAAGGCCATAGCCAGAATATCTTGCGCTTTGGACTTCAGAAAACAGGAGAAGACTGAAGAGAGATATCATCCCGATGATAAGGCGGTTCGAAGCGAACAGATCCTCAATGAAAGCACAGGTGACGCCGAAGTGGGCATAAAAGGGGTGCCTGGCTTTCTCTCCAATACCACAGAGGGACAGGCGGCGCTGGCCCAGGAAAAAAAGTCACGATCCTCCGGCGGCGAGACGTTCAATAAAAAGGAACGAACCGTCAACTATGAGATCAGCAAGGTGACAAGTCACACAGTGGAACCCTATCCAAAGATCGTCAGGGTATCGACTGCCGTGATGGTTGACGGCGTGAGTACCTATAGTGAGGGGAAGGACGGGAAAGGCGAGTGGAAATATTCGCCGAGATCTGATGAGGAGATGACCAAGCTTCAGAAAATCGTCAAGAGGGCGGTGAATTTCGATTCCAACCGGGGGGACGAAATTGAAGTGATCAACATCCCATTCAGCAAGGTTGATCCTGAGTGGGGAGAAGGGGAACAGGATGAATCCGCAGGCCGTTGGTTTGCATATGCAAAACAATATGGTCCTTCTGCAAAAGTCATTTTTCTGGTTACGCTCCTCTTCTGCATTTTCCTGTTTGTGGTGAGACCCCTGTTGCGGTGGCTTACCGCCGGTACCGAACCGAAACAGAGGATGTTGGTGCAGCTTCCCAAGACCCTTTCGGAGATAGAAAACGAATATGGAACAAGCCCGTCCAGCAAGGATAAGGCGGTAAATTTGATCGCCTCGGATGAAGAGAATTCCCTCAAATTGGTGCGCCGCTGGTTGAGCGAAGAAAAGGCGTAGACGACTCAGCTCCGATAGTTTCTAATTATTCAAAATTTTAAATTAACAGGTGCTTATGGACCCTAAAAACCTGCCAGGCTCGATCAAGGCGGCAATACTCATTCAGTCTGCTGGAAATGTTATGTCGGAAAAAATCCTAGGCAGGCTGGAAGACGAGGAGCGAAAGCTGGTAAGAGACCATCTCGCCCAGATGGGAGAAATATCTCCCGATCTGGTGGAGAAGGTCGCAGAGGAGTTTCTTCAGCTTTCGGAACGGATAAAGACGCCGCGGCTCGGCCGCCCGCCCGTGGCACCCGCGTCAGAACCAGATGAAAAAGCGCCAGATGTTCCCACCGGAAAGACCTCCGACCTTTCCGCCTTGAGAGCCCTGGAACCGGACCATCTCCTTGAACTGGTGAGAGAGGAACACCCTCAGACCATCGCTATGATCCTGGTACATGTCAACCCGGAGGTGGCCAGCGCGGTGCTGTCCAATTTATCCGACCAAATCAAGGCCGATGTGGGGAGAAGGATCGCCACCCTGGATAAGGTCGGCGCCGGAATGCTGGATGAGATCGGAAAGATCTTCGCTGATGTATTAAGGGAAAACGAAGATTCCATGAGCCATGTGAAAGGCGGGGCCGGGCTCATGGCAGACATATTGAATCAGATCGATGCCATGTCCGGTGAAGTGATCCTGGATGAAATCGAGGAATTTGATCCAGAACTGGCAGCACAGATCAAGCAAAGAATGTTTACATTTGAAGACCTGATACTGGTTGACAACAAGGGTCTGCAAAAGGTTCTGAGAAAGGTCGAGTCCAAAGAACTGGCGATTTCCTTAAAGGCTGCGTCCGATGAAGTAAAGCAAAAGATTTTCTCAAACATGTCTGAACGGGCCGCTCAGATGGTCACCGAAGAGATCGAAATGTTGGGGGCGGTCAGGATGAAGGATGTGGAAGATGCCCAGCATGCCATAACCAGGATCATCCAGGAGATGGAAGACCAGGGTGAGGTGGTTATCAGTGGTCGGAAAGGAGAACAGCTCATTGTATAGAACTGTTAACGACAGCCGATGGGTTGATGAGCACGGAACCGATTCCTACAATTTTCCCAGCCTGCCGGTGGGCCCGTCCAAAGACCTGGAGTCAGATACGCCAGAGAAAGATGGATTCAGATTCAATTTTGGGGCCATGTCTGAAGCGCCGGGGTTTTCTTCGATGTTTGATCCGGCTGAGGATGAGGATACAGATACGGAAGATCCCATCGAGACGATTGAGGCAAGATCAGAGGAGATCAGCAAACAGGCCTATGCAAAAGGTTTTGTGGAGGGACAGAAGGTCGGCGAGGAAGCCCAAAACGAAAAATTGAAAGAAACCCTAAAGGCGTTACGCATGGTTTTGGCGGAACTCGACGCTGCCAAAAAAGAACTTTATCAGGATGCTGAAAGGGAGGCAGTGGAACTTGGCCTCAGGATAGCCAGAAAAATCGTGTGTCATGAAGTCTCTGTAGATCATGCCACCATCTTCCGGGTGTTGCGGGAGGCATTCAAAAAGGTGGGCGACCAGAAGGAGATCCACGTCAAGATTCATCCCTCGGATATTCAGGTCATTAACGACGCTGGATTTGATGTGTCCGGCCTGAGTAAAGGGAAGGGGCTTGTCGTTCTCGAACCTGGAGACGGTATATGCCGGGGGGAATGCGTTATTGAAACCGATTTCGGGGATATTGACGCCAGGATGGAAAGCCAGCTTCAGACTGTTGAAGAGTCTCTGAGAGCTCTGCTTCACGAAGGAACAAGGGCGCGCTGAGCGGGCGAGACATGGGATTATTACATCTGGAAGCCTATCATTCGATCGTCGACGCGGTCAGCCCAATAACCGAAAGCGGAAGGATCACAAAGGTTGTGGGGTTCATTGCAGAAGCAGAAGGGCCTGCATGCAGGCTTGGCGGCGTCTGCGATATTTATCTTAAGGGAAACGCTCTTAAAGTCAAGGCTGAGGTTGTAGGGTTCAGAGAAAATCGGGTCCTCTTAATGCCCTTTGGCGATATCCGAGGAATTGCGCCAGGGGGTCGCGTGGTCGCCAGAGAACAACAGGCCGTAATCGGCGTGGGCGAGGGTTTCCTGGGAAGGATTGTTGATGGGCTCGGCAATCCCATCGATAACAGAGGTCCTGTTGCGACAAAGGCCATGTACCCCATCTATGCAAAACCGATGAATCCATTTTTGAGGAAACGGATTCGTCAGCCATTGGATCTTGGGATCCGGGCGATAAATGGCGCCCTGACCATCGGGTGCGGCCAGAGGATGGGTATTTTTGCAGGGTCCGGCGTTGGGAAGAGCGTGCTGCTGGGGATGATCGCCCGGAATACCAGTGCGGATGTGAACGTCATTGCATTGATCGGAGAAAGAGGGAGAGAACTGAATGAATTTATCCAGAGGGAACTTGGGAAAGAAGGCCTGAAAAGATCCGTGGTTGTCGTCGCCACATCCGATAGCCCGCCCCTTGTAAGGATGCGAGGAATTTTTGTGGCCACAACCATCGCTGAATATTTCCGGGATATGGGGAAGCACGTGATCCTTATGACGGATTCGGTCACCCGGTTTGCCATGGCCCAAAGAGAAGTGGGCCTCGCCGTTGGAGAGCCGCCCACCACCAAAGGCTACACCCCGTCTGTTTTTACCTTGTTGCCTCAGATCCTGGAAAGGGCAGGAACATGTTCCGGTTCCGGTACCATTACGGGTCTGTATACGGTCCTGGTTGAAGGAGACGACATGAATGAGCCTGTTGCGGATGCTGTCAGGGCCATCCTGGACGGGCATATCGTCCTGTCACGGGATCTCGCTGCACAAAACCATTATCCCGCCATCGACATCTTGAACAGCGTGAGCAGGTTGATGGGCGATATCTCAAGCAAAGCACACAAGGAGTCGGTCGCCCGTCTGAAGGAAGTTCTGGCCACCTATCGGAAGGCCGAGGATCTTATAAACATCGGCGCATATGCTGCGGGCAGCAACCCCAAGATCGATTATGCAATAAAAATGATCGATCAGGCAAATGGGTACTTGAGACAGGGTATAGAGGAAAGGGAAAGATTTGAGGATAGTATTCAGAAACTGTGCACCATGTTTGAAAATTCGTCATGAGCGATTCGGAAACAGGCGTTTCTACTTATCAAGATAGACAACAGAAACCTCGACATCCCTCCAATTCCAGGCCAGCATGTACAGATTCAGTTTAGAAACCGTTTTGACCCATCGAAAGCACATGGAAGACGCATTGCAGAAGGAATTTGCTAAATGCAAGAAGGAACTCCTTCTGGAGGAAGAAAAGCTGGCGAGGCGTGAGAAGGTCATCATGCAGAATCTGGAAGCGCTTCAGGAGAAACAGAAGGCCGGAGTCATGGTTTCGGATATTATATTGTATGATAGATACATCAAACAAATCTCAATAGACCGAGATCGAAACATCCACAGAATTATTGAATTAAAAAATCAACTTCGTCAAAAAATGAGCGCGCTGGTTGAAGCCATGAAGGACCGAAAGATCCTGGATAGACTGAAAGAAAAGGAACTGGAAACATACAGGAGAGAACTGGACCGAAAAGAACAGATCCTCATGAGCGAAATTGCAGTCAGCGGGTTCAATCTGAGAAAACAGCCTCAATAATCCAATCTTCCCTTCTGCCTGGTCCATAGAACGACTGTCGGTACCCCTTATGTGGATATCGATCTACTGCAGCACGGGAAAGTCCCAAAGCACGCCCTCTTTACACGTCTGACATGCCCCCCCCTTCGCAATCCTGGCGTGCACGATCCAGCCCAAAGAAAGGTCCATTTTTGATCCGGCAAAAGTTTACCCTCAAAAGGGCATCTTTTGCCGCAAGGAGGCTCCAGGGTTTACCAGAGTCCGGTCAAATATCCCAGGTGCAAAGAATTCAAATACGGGTGATGTGGAGATATTAATCGTTATTACAGTGTGTTAAAACGACTTTGACGATCTGAAGGGTCTGCTTCTCATATGCGGGTAGGCCACCTCTGACCAATTGGCACTCACGTTGCATTATGAGAGCAACAACACGAATAAATTTCGCCAAGGGGAATGGAAATCAATAAAATGCTGACAGAATTTTTCCTGATTAAAGAGCAAACAAGTGCGTCTTCGGAAAGTGCAATGCACAAAATGGGGAAGACAGGAGACATGTTCGGCGAGTTTTATTCGGAGGATGAGACTTCCAGGGGACAGGTAGATTTCCATTCCACTTTTATGGAAGTGTCCCACCATCGAGATGATGGTTCCTCTGAAATCGACGATCAATTGAACGGAAGAAGACCGCAGGATGATGATATGGGTGACCGGTCATTGGAGCCTGGGGATGAAATGGAGGCCGGGGCCGGAACTGATTCCAAGCGAACGGATGAGGAAAATGGGATTTCCGCGCCCGTCGGTCTGGCGTCAACTCAGATGGATGGTGAAAATGTATCCGCTACCCCTGCAATTGTGGATTCCGGGACAAAAGAACGGGCATTTTCAGATTACGCAAAAGCAGGGGACGTCAAAGAATGGGAAACCCTCAAGGCCGGCAGGCCGGCGATTCTGGAACCGGAAAGACGAATAGCATCGGCTGAAAATGGAAATCCCAAAACCGCTCTCATTTTTTCAGAGACATCTCCGGCGAAAAAAAGCTCCGGTTCCACCCGGCAAACAGAGGGTGAAGCCGGTTCGGCCGGTAAACGGCCGGTTAGGCATTTCCATGGTCAGGTCAGTGCAATGTCGGTAAAAAACGGACATACTGATCTGAAGATGGAGACGGCCGGGACCAAAGACAAGGGAATTTCAATCGCTGTTTCAGGGTCAGGGTCATCCGGAAAAATCGATGGTCAGGTCAATACAGAGACAGCAAAAAGCAGACGTACTGATCTGAAGACGGAGACGACAGGGACGAAAGACAAGGGAATCCCGGTTTCCGGGTCGGGTTCTTCAGAAAGAGTCGGTGGCCGGATCAATGCTGAGGCAGGAAAAGGTGGCCTCTCTGACCTGAAGATGGAGACGGCCGGGGCGAAAGACAAGGGAACCCCAGTTTCCGGGTCGGGTTCTCAGGTAAAGATCGATGGCCATTCCAATACAGAGACAGGGACAGGAAAAGGGGAAATCGGCTATTCAAAAGCAAACGATTCGCATGGGGCCGGATCGCCTGTCCAGGGGAGTGAAAGGGGATGGCTGAAGACACATTTCAATGAGGCGTTAGCCCACAGGGGAGGATTTATTTCTCCTGGCGCATTTTCTGCGCAGGGGAGGGAAGGGTCTGGAAGGCATTCAGCGGAGTCATCGAAAAAAAGTGCGGCTTCCGTGGAATCAGCGTCCAAACCACGCCAGACCGGATCGAGATACCCTACGGGTGCGGGTGAACTTAGAGAAACCCGGAAAGACCGCAACGGGAATAGGGCCTCGAGATTTGATCTTCCCCGGGATGGCCGGGAGAAGAGGGACACTTCCAAGCTCGGGTCCGGGGAACAGAGGGTGGAAATGACAGGGGAAAAAAACAGGGAAGAGACCGGGGCGGCCAAGTTCGCAAGCAGGGTATCCTCCCTCACCGGCGAACAGGGATTTGATAGGAGCGTTTCAAAATCTGAAACAAGCACTTCAGATAATCCCACGCTCTCTGCAGGCAACACGTCCTCTTCTGCAAAAATTCCGGGGAACATCCCCCGTTTCGCAGAAACGGAAATGGTCAGGCAATCCTTCAAGGAAAGTGGGGTGCGGCAATTTGTTGAAAAGGCGTCCCTGAATTTACGAAACGGCCAGCAGGAATTCAGGATTGCGCTGAAACCTGAATCCTTAGGGGAGGTCAAGGTCCAGGTATCCACAGAGAATCACCAGGTCACCATCCGGATCCTGACAGAACTCCCCCTGGCCAAAGAGATGATTGAAAACAATGTCCATCAACTCAAGGCCGAACTTCATGGCCATGGCCTCGAAATTGACAAATTTGAGGTCTCTCTTTCGCAGGGTTCGGACAAAAGTGGGGTGGAGCAGGGTTTTTCCGGATCAAAGAAGATGAAAAAGGCCTTTCGACAAGGGGGGCGGGCAAAGGAAATCTCGTCAGCGCCCGACGCGGAAAGAGATGATTGGACACGACTGCCATTGTCCGGCAATGGCGCCATCAATCTGTTTGCATGAGAGAAGAAGGACGTTAGTGGGGCCGACGACAATCGTCCTCTGACGCAGAATTGTGAGAGATCGGTGATGGGGAAAACTGAGTGTTTTGAGAGAGGAGATGACCTAATATGACCGTTTCAGGAATTTCAGGCGTCACAGCGAACAACAACTCTTCTTACGAGGTAGGCGGGAGTCTCGGGAAAGATGAATTCATGAAGCTGCTTATTACCCAGCTCCAGAACCAGGATCCGCTGGACCCGATGGACAGTACAGAGTATATTTCACAACTTGCCCAGTTCAGTTCCCTGGAACAGCTACAGAATATCAACGACAAATTAGATGATTTGACTGCAAAGCTCTCAGATGCGTCGAATCTGATCGACCGTGAAGTGGAGGCCCTGGGCACGATCGTGAAAGTCGAGGATGGGGCTGCGGATGCAATACGTTTTAATCTTGCTTCGGATGCCACAGCCGTATTTGCCTCCATTAGTAATTCCGACGGAGTGTATGTCAGGACCATGCAAGTCGGTCCCTTGGGCGAAGGAAGACAGACCCTGGCATGGGATGGGAGAGATGACAACGGAAATATGGTTCCCGACGGAAAATATACCGTAGACATTCAGGCCGTGGACACGGGTGGAAACATCGTTGAATCTACCTCCTTGATAAAGGGGATAGTTACGGGTGCAACTTTTGGTGACGGGATGACATATCTGCTGATCGGGGATATTGAAATCCCCTTGAGCAGCGTCATCAAGATCAATCAGGTCCCAGATGATGCTGAGGATATGATACGGATAGACTAGGGCAGAAGCGTTTTTAAACAGACAGTTAAAAAGTAAGGGAGGAATTGCTGATGATAAAATCACTATTTTCCGGAATAACGGCATTGCAGGCCAATACGCAGGCAATGGGCGTCATAGGAGACAATATCGCGAATGTGGGCACCACCGGGTTCAAAGGCAGCAGGATGGATTTTGCAAATCTCCTGAGCCAGTCTGTGGGGGGATATAGCGGACAGGAGGTGGGCTCCGGTGTCACCGTGCAAAAATTGAGTCGTGACTGGACCCAGGGTTCGATTCAGTCTACGTCTAACGCCACAGACCTTGCGATCAACGGAAACGGTTTTTTCGTGGTAACGGATGAAAACGGAAACGAATTTTACACGAGGGCGGGAACCTTCCATTTTGACAAGGAAGGATACCTGGTTGACAATAACGGATACAAGGTCCAGGGGGTGGACGGCGACCTGCAGCTCACGGATACCACCGGGACAACAAGCATCTCAATCTCCAGTGCGGGAGTTATCACCTCATATAGTACGGGCAGCACAGCTGGGACGGAGGTGGGAACCATTACACTGGCCACATTCCCGTGCAACTGGGGACTGGCGGCTATGGACAGGAATCTGTATACAACCACGGATGCGTCGGGGGAGGCGTCCACAGGGGCGCCTGGAAGTGCAGGAAAAGGAAGCCTCAGCAGCTATTCGCTGGAGATGTCCAATGTGGATCTGGCATCGGAGTTCGGCAAAATGATCACCACCCAGCGATCTTATCAGGCCGCGGCCAAGGTCATTACGGCAAGTGATGAGGTGCTGCAGCAGCTGCTTAGCATTAAACGGTAATGATGAGAAAATATCATTCGCATAAGTGACAACAATTTTCTTGAATTGGGAGAACGCATCATGATTCAGGTAACCCGGTTAGATAATACCCTGATGGTGTTAAATGTGGAAATGATTCAGTCTTTAAGGGCAACCCCCGATACGATCATCACCTTTACCACCCATGACAGGATGATGGTAAAGGAGCCGGTGGAAGAGATCTCCAGGAGGATCTTGGCATATCAGCGTACCATCCACAGCGATGGGGATCACTTATATGCCGAAGAGAATGCGGAAAATGCGGTATGAATATTCCTGTGCGTCTTCGATATAAAGAGAAGATCCATATTCAGTGCACCATGGAAACCCTGGCCCTCTGGGCCAGGTCAGAACCATAACGGTTCTGTTGCTCGTGACGCCCTAGAAATCGTGATGGCGAAGCCATGAGTCGAGCGTAAAGCCGGGGCCTCTGGCCCAGATCTCTTTACTATTCAGTAAAAGGCGATCCGCCGGGCCTTTAGGCGCACCCCCGGGCAATCCTGCGGTCCTCCCCTTGCCGTCAGGAAGAATACTTTCCTTACGAAAACGTCAATTCGATGACAATTGCCAAAAAATATGACTTTGACAGGCTTGGGGATATCCTCTGATTAACGGTCGCATTGGATCGGCGGGTGTTGCGTGATTTGAGCCTGTTCAATAGTTCAGAAACAGGTATGAGTTTCTGAACCAAAGCTTGTCATGCCCGGCTGAAAACAAGGAACATTTCTATTGTTAAGGAATCCCGGGGAAAGATATCCTGGAATCCTTTACCCACCACGCCTCCATGCCGTGTCCCTGAGGACAATCTTCACCTGATTTCCAAAAACTTCATGTCATCTTAAGATTGGGGTGGACGCCCTCCTGCCGTGAAAGGGATGCTCAATTCATGGCACGATGCTTGCTTAATGTATCGTGCAATCCACGTGTAAAGGAGGATATTCAGTTGGATCTTGCTACATTCGCCGGCATTCTTTTTTCCGGTGTGCTGGTAGTCAGCGCTATTCTGCTTGGCGGTTCAGGGGCCTGGTTCATTAACGGACCTTCCTTGATGATCGTCATCGGGGGGACCATGGGTGCCACACTGCTCAGTTATCCTCTTGCGCAGATCCTAGGCGTGTTCAAGATCGTCATGAATGTCTTTTTTCATCGCTCCCAGTCGACGGATAAAGTTATCAACATGATGATTGAGTTCGGCAAACTTGCCCGGAAAGAGGGGATTCTCTCATTTGAATCAAAGCTGAAGGACATTGATGATCCCTTTTTTGTGAAGGGTCTGGAACTTGCCATCGATGGGGTGGAATCCCAGGCAATAGCGAATGTTCTCAGAACCGAGATATCCTATGTGGAGGAACGTCACTCCCTGGGTGCCGAAATATTTGTCAGCATGGGTTCTTATGCCCCGGCCGTCGGCATGCTGGGAACCATTATCGGTCTGGTCCAGATGCTCATGCAGATGGAAGACCCCAGTTCCATAGGCGCCCCGATGGCGGTCGCCCTCCTAACCACATTTTATGGAACGCTTCTGGCCAACCTCCTTTTTCTCCCTATTGCCGCCAAATTGAAGACGCGGAGCAAGGAGGAGATCTTTCTGAAGGAACTTGTGCTCGAGGGCATCATGTCCATCCAATCAGGCGATAACCATCGGGTTATTGAACAGAAATTGAGGGCCTTCCTGCCCAAGAGCACAAAGGTCCCTGTTGGTGAAGACCCAGCGGAGCAAGAGAAAAGCGACGGGAGTGAGTGATGCGGACGATGGCAGAAGACGCCGGAAACACCCGAAAGAGATCGGGGGAGGCCTCTGGACCAGGATGGGAAGTCGTCTATACCGGCTTCATCCTCATTATGCTCTGTTTTTTCATCATGCTGTGCTCATTTTCGACGATTGAAAAGTCAAAGGTGGAACACTTTGTTGCGTCCTTTACGCGTGCAGTAAGTGTCATGCCAGGTGGCGTCAAGGTCCGTCCCGGAGACCAGTCCCGCCATTCCCTGCCGGATATTGCTTTTGATCAGGGTGAAATGGCTTTGATTTTTCAAGAAATCCAGAGTGCCGTGGATGAGCTTGGATTGGCAGAAGAGCTTTCCTTTACCTCCTTACGCAATGGCCTTGTGGTCCGGTTGGCGGATAAGGCCGTGTTTAACCTGGGGGTTGCGGAGATTTCATCAGACGCCTTTCCCCTTTTGGACAAGATAGGGGCCATCATATCCAAGGGGTCTTACTCCGTAGAAATACGGGGCCATACCGATGCTCTTCCTATCCACACACACAGGTTCCCTTCAAACTGGGAATTGTCTACCGCACGTGCAGTCAATGTCTTGCGATATTTTCTGGAAATCCCGGGAATCTCAGCAGAACGGCTCTCTGCAGCAGGGTTTGGAGAGTTCCAACCGATCGTTTCAAATGAAAGCCCGGAACTCCGCGCACAAAACAGGCGGGTGGAAATTATTTTTACATTAGATAAAGAGAACACGACCATTGACGATGCCCTCAAGGAGGATGGTCCTAAATGAGCCGTCGTCGATTAAAAGAGGAGGGAAACGCCAGCGGATGGCTGACCACCTTCAATGATCTGGTGACCCTCTTGATGGTTTTTTTTGTTCTTCTGTTTACCATGGCGACCACGGATGTGGCAAAGCTCAAGCAATTTCAGTTCTCTGTAATGAAAGGCCTCGGCGTCCTCGACAAGGGAGAGGGAGCGCCTGTGGGGGTCATTGAATCATTCGGCGACAAGGGTTCACGTATGGGGAGAATCAAAGGGAAGATGATTCCCGAGGGAGAAGAAAGCATTGAGGATTACATCGAGGCCCTCAAATCATTCGAGGGCACGGAGGTTCGATTCAGGGGAAAGGATCAGGTGATGACGCTTGACGGGAGGGCCCTCTTTGAATCGGGTTCTGCCAGTATCAGCCCTGACGCCTTTCCGGTTTTGAACGAGTTGACCAAGATTATCAAGGCCCGTTGGTGCCGGGTACGCGTGGAAGGGCATACGGACAATGTTCCCATCTTTACGGAGAAATTCGATTCAAACTGGGAGCTATCGGCTGCAAGGGCGGTAAATATCGCCAGATACTTTATCCAAGAGGGAAATATCGCCCCCGAGCGGTTGTCGGCAGTCGGATACGGGGAATTGAGGCCCATCGAGCCGAATGATACGCCGGAACAGAGGGCCAGGAACCGGAGGGTGGAGATCGTTTTGGTAACGAACGAGGAAGGATGAGATGTCGAAAAAAAAGCTGATCATACTGGTAAGCGGACTGCTGATAGCAGCCATCGTCGGAAGCGGGGGCTTTTTCTATTTTCAGGGCAAAGGATCCGATTCTGAAAGGGATACGGGCACTGAAGAAAGTAAAGACAGTGCAAAAAAATCGGAAATTAACAAAAATAAGATCAATTTTCCATTGGAAAGCTTTATAGTGAATCTGGCTGATCCAGGAGGAAAACGATACTTCAGTACAAGAATCGTCCTGGAGTTCAGCGATAAGGATTTGCTCGTATCCCTGGAAAAAAAGGTGCCTGAGATTCGCGATCGAATATTGATGATCCTTCCCACCAAAACCTATAAAGAGATTCAAAGTGTGGAGGGCAAACATGCGCTCAGAAGCAGTCTCATCGTTGCATTGAATGAAATATTGCAGGAAGGTAAGATAACGAATATTTTTTTTCAAGAGTTTGTGGTCCAATAGAGGGGGATTTAGATGGCTGACCAGATACTGAGCCAGGAAGAAGTGGATGCCCTCCTGTCTTCCATGAAGGCAGGGGATGTCGATCTGGAGGTCAGTGAAGAAGAAGCGGAAAGCTCCCCGACGCAGATTCCGGTCTATGACCTGACATCTCAGAATATCATGATGCGGGAGCAATTCGATGTTCTCGATGAGGTGTTTGACAGATTTGCCAATTTTTTTCGCAGTTCGTTGTCAACATCCTTCAGGGCCCCCATCGACACCACTCTGGCCTCCACTGAGATGGTCAAATTCGGGGATTTCCTGGAGGGGCTTCCCAACCCTTCAAGCTTCCATACGTTTCGAATGGAGCCGCTCATCGGGTCCGCATTGCTGGTAATTGAGCCCAACCTCGTCTTTTTTCTCATCGATTGCATGTTCGGGGGGACCGGTAAATCAATGGTCTCTCAGGAGAGGGACTTCACCCTTATTGAACAACGGGTGATGCGAAAGTTCACCATCGAGACACTCAAAGATCTTGAAAAATCGTGGGAATTTGTCAAGAACCTGCGGATGTCGTTAGGAAAAAGTGAGACAAAACAGCAATTCGTGCGTCTGGTTGCCCCAAGTGATCTGGTTATTGCGGTGGCGTTTTCCGTATCATTAGATGAGTTTTCAGGCCAGCTGTGGCTATGCATCCCTTACCTATTGCTGGAGCCGATCAAGGACAAGCTTTCTTATCGGAATATCAGAGAAGCGGAACTGGAAAATGCATGGAATATGCAACTGCAAAAGCTCTTAAGCGATACGGAGGTAACGCTGTCTGTTGAATTAGGTAAATCTTCATGGCGGGTGAGGGATGTTCTCAACCTCAAGGAAGGCGATGTAATCAGGCTGAATACAGGACCCCAAAGTCCGATTGCCGTCATGATTGAGAAGATTCCGAAGATGTTGGGCATCCCGGGCGTTGTGGCCGGAAATCGGGCCGTCCAAGTCACGGAGCTGTTTAACACCCAGGGCGAGGAAAAGTAGGGTAAGCATCAGGCAGTCGATGGGAGAGCCTATACTGCCGGGAGACGGGGCGCAATATGAATGAGAAAGCCAAAGAATCGTACGAAGTTCCAGGCCAGGGAAGTGAACCGGGTGCTTCAGCCGCTGTAAAGCTGGACTTCGTCCTGGATATCCCCTTGCAGGTCACCGTAGAACTCGGGCGAACGGAAATGGTGGTCAGTGAACTTCTCAAACTGGCCCAGGGATCCATTGTCGAGCTTACGAAGTCCGCAGGGCAGACCCTTGATATCCTGGCCAACCGGCAGTTGATTGCCAAGGGGGAGGTCGTTGTGGTCAAAGATAAATATGCGATCCGAATAACCGAGATTGTGAGCCCGACCGAAAGGGTCGAGAAACTGAAATGAATCAGCCGCCTGATCTAATCGCTACCGCCATTAAGATGTTCATCGTCTTTGGCGTATTGCTGGGCGGCCTGATTGTCTCTCTCTACCTTGTGAAAAAGATGATTGGCCGGAGGGAGGGCCAGGCAAAGGGGAAAATGATCCGGGTCCTGGCAAACAGCTATGTCGGCGTCAAAAAAAGCATCTCACTCGTTGAGGTCCCCGGTGCAGTGCTGGTTTTGGGAATTACGAACGATCGTATCAGCCTTCTGACCAAAATCGACGATGCGGAACTCATGCAACAGCTGACTGCTGCTGAGAACGAGCCGATGGGGTGGTCGTTTTCCGATCATATTCACAAGATAAAATCACGATACAAAAAGGAAGGGCGTTAGTTTGGGGGGGAACATCTTCCGGATAACCTGTCGGAATCGTCACGAGTTGTCTGTGTTCATTATGCATCCTGCCATTCAGCAAAAAAAATTACCACCGGGCGCATTGCAGGGAGTGGTTATCCATAAAGCCCTCCATTGGCGGTGAAACGGCGCTGTAATCTTAAAAGGAACCGGGCTGTAAGGTTGAGCCCTCGCAGGCTTTTGGAGTATCGGGTATTGAAACCCTCATCATGATCATTAATGGCAGAGACGTTAAAAAATTTGGGGGCGACAGGGGGATCCACTTGAGATTCTTGGCGATTGCACTATGTCTTCTTATGGCCCTTGCCGCCATCCCGGACACGGTGTGCTGGGGGGCAACCCCGCCAGGGGGGATGTCTCTTCTAAACATCGGTTTGGACAGGACCGGAAGCAACGATCAGGTATCGGTTGTCCTTCAAATCTTTCTTCTGCTAACCGTATTATCCCTGGCCCCTGCAATCCTTATCACCCTCACCTCCTTTACGCGCATAGTGATCGTCCTCTCCCTTCTCAGGAGGGCGTTGGGGACGATGCAGAGCCCCCCGAACCAGATTATTATAGGATTGTCGCTCTTTCTCACCATTTTCATCATGACGCCTGTCTGGACGGAGGTTAACCAGAATGCGATCCAGCCTTACATGGAAAAGCGGATCAGCAATGAAGAGGCATTGGACGCTGCAATCATCCCTCTGAGAAAATTCATGATAAAGCAGACCAGGGAGAAGGATATGGCCCTGTTTGTGGATATCGCAGGGGTGGAACGACCCAAAAGTGTGGAGGATGTGCCGACAATGGTACTGATCCCCTCCTTTATCATCAGTGAGCTGAAGACGGCGTTTCAGATAGGCATGCTCCTGTATGTCCCGTTCCTTGTGATTGATATGGTTGTCGCAAGCGTCCTTCTTTCCATGGGGATGATGATGCTCCCGCCTATCATGGTGTCACTCCCTTTTAAATTGATGTTGTTTGTTCTGGCCGATGGTTGGTACTTGATTGTCGGATCAGTGGTAAAAAGCTTTGAATAACCGCCGGTAAGGAGGTGTTGACGTGAGTCCTGATTTCGTAACCGGTTTCTTCATAGAGGCCCTGAAGATCGCCATGCTGTTGGCTGCGCCGATGCTGGGCGCCGGCCTGATCGTAGGCCTTCTGGTGAGTATGTTTCAGGCCGCCACACAGATCAATGAAATGACCTTGGTGTTCATACCCAAGATGCTGGCAGTCGGGGTTGCGCTCCTGATTTTTTTCCCATGGATGCTTGAGGTCGTTATCGATTTTACACAGAATATTTTTTTAAACATTCCCACTTTTGCCCGCTGACAAAGCGATGAGAAGACGTCTCACTCCAGGAAAAAGATGGCATATTTCAATGTCTCATTGACGGAGGTACAGTTATTTCTACTCATCTTTTTAAGGGTTGGCGCAATATTGCTCACCCTGCCGATATTCGGAAGCGCGAGCATCCCCGCTGCATTCAAGGTCGGGCTGTCATTCGCCGTCGCTCTGCTTCTGTATCCCATATTGAATCTGGAGGAATTTCCGGTTCAACTGAGTATCCTCCCCTTGAGTTTAGGAATGATCAGCGAAATTATGCTGGGCGTCATCATCGGGCTGTCTGTCAGGATGGTTTTTGCAGGGGTGCAGCTGGCAGGACAGTTGGTGGGATTCCAGATGGGCCTGGCCATGGCCAACGTTATGGATCCCTCCACCAGCGAGCAACTTCCGCTCCTTGGTGAACTCAACAACATCTTTGCGATATTGATCTTTCTGACCATCAATGCGCATCACTGGTTTCTTCATGCCGTGGCGGACAGCTTTCGGCTGGTGCCCCCATTTGCCTTTCATTTCAGCAACTCACTGATGGAGCAGTTGGTAAGTCTAGGGGGCGATATGTTTGTCATCGCCATCAAAGTGGGGGCCCCCGTGATAGCGGCCCTGTTTCTCATGAGCGTGGCCTTTGGCGTAGCGGCCCGAACCGTCCCTCAGATGAATATCTTTTTTGTGGCAATGCCTATACAGATCCTCGTGGGGCTGTTGTTCATAGGCTTTTCACTTCCCTATCTGTTATCCTTCCTGAAGACGGTTTTTACGGGCCTGGAAATGACTATTTTGTATCTCCTCAAGGCCATGTAAGGGCCTATGCGTTTCCCGGGATTCTGCTCGGATAAAGCGGGCCCCTTCGGGGCAATTTTGAATCGATTATGAAAGAGGCGTTGCATGCCCCAGAAAGGCGACCAAGAAAAGACTGAAAAACCGACTTCCAAGCGACTCCAGGAGGCCAGAAAGAAAGGTCAGGTGACAAAAAGCCCGGAGGTGTCATCTGCCCTGATACTCATCGGTTCCTTGGGGGTGATGGCCTTCGCAGGGGCCTGGATGTTCTGGACCCTCACCAAGTTCATGCACGGGATTTTCGGAAATCTCGGCACGATTCACATCCAGGGAGACTCTGCGGCCACGTTTTTATTGGAGGTTTTTGAACAGGTTTTCATCCTTATTATTCCCCTGATGGGGATCCTCTTGATTGTGGGAATTGGGGCCAACCTTATTCAGGTGGGGTTTCTGTTTACACTGGAGCCCTTTGTTCCCAAATTATCCAAATTCAATCCGATTTCAGGCATGAAGAATCTTATTTCCTTGAAATCGTTGGTTGAACTCCTTAAATCGATGTTAAAAATTCTTCTCATCGGCGGCATTGCCTATGCCGTCATTATGGGAGAAATAGAGATGCTCCCTTCGCTCATGGCCATGAGCGTAGGCCAGATTATGTCCTTTATTGGGACGGCTTCCCTGAAGATCCTTCTTTATGTGGCCTTGGCCATGCTTGTCATGGCGGTTCTGGATTTCATCTATCAGAAATGGCAATACACCAAAGACCTCATGATGACAAAGCAGGAAATCAAGGACGAATGGAAGCAGGCTGAAGGCGATCCACGGATCAAGGGCAAAATCAGACAGGCCCAGAAGGAAATGGCCATGCGGCGCATGATGCAGGCGGTCCCGGATGCGGATGTGATCATTACCAACCCTACCCATTTGGCCATCGCCCTTAAATACAACGCGGAAGAGATGGTCGCCCCCCAGGTGGTGGCAAAAGGGGCGGCGTTTGTTGCTGAAAGGATCAAGGAAATCGGTCTGGAAAACGGGGTTCCGACCGTTGAAAATAAACCCTTGGCGCAGGTTCTCTATAAAACCTGCGAGATAGGGGAGACAATCCCGGACTCCCTTTACCGTGCAGTGGCAGAGATACTGGCCTATGTCTACCGGTTGCGCAGGATGGGCAATTCGGGGTGATACCTTTCGAGCTTTGACGCCTTTGCAGAGAGGTTCAATTTTTTGACGCCCCCAGTCAAATTATGGGGGTCGCATTGATTCGTATAGGGTATTGGCCTCTGTTGAGACCTGAAGCGCGCTTTCACCGATATTTGTTCCCGCCTTGACAGACGAAACCTCCTGGAACGTCCACGCAGTACCGGGATGAACCGGCGATGGTCTGCCACACCCTCAACCGCCGTTTCACCTGTGCGCATATCCCGCAGATCGCTGAAGCGCAACGCACATCCGGCTACAGGCGCCCAATCTCAGATTACGGCAAGGCCCGCAGTATACTCGGGCACGGAAAATGCAGAAGCCTCCTCTGACTGAAGAGAGAGATCATCGCGATAATTCCGAAACCGACTGTGCGACGTCCCTAAACTGAAGAGTAAAATCATGGCAATACCCAATCAGGCAAGTCATTCAGTGAATATTCCATTTCTGACCAAGAACAGCGAGGTCATCGCCTCCATAGGCGTTGTGGGCATTGTGGTCTTGATGGTGATGCCCCTGCCGGCGGTTGTCCTGGATCTCCTGCTGTCATTCAATATCACCTTTGCCCTGACCATTCTGCTGGTAGGCACGTATCTGTTGCGACCATTGGACTTCTCATCGTTTCCATCGGTGCTTCTGATCGCCACATTGTTCAGGCTCTCTCTTAATATCGCCTCGACCCGGATAATTCTGCTGCACGGCAGCGAGGGGCCTGCAGCAGCCGGAAATGTGATAAAGGCCTTTGGCGGGTTTGTGGTAGGCGGCAATTATGTGGTAGGCGCTATTGTTTTCATGGTCCTTGTCCTCATCAATTTGATGGTCATCACCAAGGGATCGGGGCGGATCGGCGAAGTGGCAGCCCGATTTACCCTGGATGCCATGCCCGGCAAGCAGATGAGCATCGATGCCGACCTGAATGCAGGACTCATTGACGAGGCAGAGGCAAAGTCCCGGCGTCGCGAAATTTCCAGGGAGGCTGATTTTTACGGAGCCATGGACGGCGCCAGTAAGTTTGTAAAGGGGGATGCCATTGCGGGGATCATCATCACGCTTATTAATATCGTGGGGGGACTTGCCATCGGGGTCCTGCAAAACGGGATGGGGTTTGCCGACGCAGCCCAGACCTATACCCTCCTGACAGTAGGCGACGGGCTGGTTACCCAGATCCCCGCGCTGATGATATCCACTGCAGCCGGTATTGTGGTCAGCAGGGCCGGCTCTGAATCCGCACTGGGACACGAGGTGATATCCCAGATCCTGACCGAGCCCCGGGCGTTGATCGTTGCTTCTGCAGTGCTCTTTGGTTTTGCAATGGTTCCGGGACTTCCGACGGTCCCTTTTCTGGCGCTATCGGCGGTCGCCGGAGGTGTTGCATACGTGGTAACCAAAACCAGAAAGGCTGATACGGCGAAGGCCAGAGACACTGAAGTGGCCGAATCGAAGAGAAGGACCCCTGCGCGGGTGGAAGCGGTTCCCCCGGTAGATGTGATGGCTATGGAGGTGGGGTATGGGCTTATTCCCCTGGTGGATGTGGATCAGGGTGGACAATTCATGGAGCGGGTTAAATCCACCAGGGAGCAGATGGCTCGGGACATGGGCATTATTGTTCCCCCCATTCATATTCAGGATAACATGAAGCTGAAACCCAATGCATATTCCATTCTGCTGAGGGGGAACGAGGTGGCCAGCGGGGAATTGATGAAGAACCACCTTTTGGCGATGAACCCCGGCACCACCACTGAAAAAATTAATGGAATCTCCACAACAGAGCCCACCTACGGTCTTCCGGCCGTCTGGATCAAAGAAAAGGACAGGGAGGATGTGCTGGCCAAGGGATATACGGTGGTTGATCTGGCTACTGTCCTGATAACGCATGTCTCCGACGTCATCCGGCATCATTCACACGAATGTCTGGGAAGACAGGAGGTCCAAAAGTTCCTGGACAATCTGAAGGTTACGAATCCCAAGGTCATTGAAGAACTGATACCCAATTTGCTCCCTATCGGGGCGGTGGTCCGTGTGCTGCAGAATCTTCTCAAAGAGCAGATCTCAATCCGGGATCTGCTGACGATCTTGGAGACACTGGCGGATTGGGCACCGGTGATTAAGGATCCGGATCTCTTAACCGAATACGTCCGCCAGGCATTGAGAAGAACCATCACCGCACTTTATCAGTCTCCCGACGGGGATATCTCCGTGATCACACTCGATCAACAGCTGGAGAAGACCATCGCAGATGCCCTTCAGCAGACCGATCAGGGACAATTTTTACCCCTGGAGCCACATCTGGCGCAAAAGATTATAGCAAACCTCAGCGAGAACATGGAAAGATTTTCAGAACTCAACAGACACCCCGTGGTCTTGTGCTCACCGCAAATCCGCCCCCATTTCAAGAGGCTTGTGGAACGGTTTGTCCCGGATTTAGCGGTCCTATCATACAATGAGATCGTCAGCAGTGCTAAAATTCAATCCATTGGAACAGTGAAGGTGTGACATGCAGATCAAAAGATTTGAGGCACGAGATATGGCAGAGGCCCTGAAAATGATCAAGCGGGAATTTGGGCCTCAGGCGGTTATTCTTTCGGCCAGGGACGTCACCAAGGGGAAAGGCGTCCTTGGGTTGCTGAGAAGCCCTGGCGTGGAGGTGACCGCGGCGACCGACACTCCCCATGGAAATGGAAAGCCCAAAATGGAATACTTTGCGGCCAGGAAATGGACGCTTCAAAAGGGCCGGTCCGCGGGTGCAGGTCACAAAGATCAATCGGACACCGGGGCGTCCCGTCAACTGAACCTTGGACAGAGAGAGCGGATGAAAAGGATCCAGCCTTCCGACCCGGCGAAGCCGCATTTTCGCAGAAACGACAACCTCATCCGATTTCTCAATCTCTATGAGGAATTGCTGAAACAGGGTGTGGAAGAAACCATTGCCTCCGGTTTGATTGAAAGTCTCAGAGAGGAGATAGCCTCAGAAAAGGTGTTGGGGGACGCTGAGGTCAAGGGGCATCTGAAGGACCAGCTCAAGGAGCTGGGAGTGACGGACCGCATCCATAAAATGGGTGCCGAGAAGCATCGCATTGTGGTCCTTGTGGGACCGACCGGCGTTGGGAAAACAACGACCATGGCCAAAATGGCCGTGAGCGAGACTTTTCAGAATGGGAAAAAGATAGCACTCATCACCCTCAATGATCATCGAATCGGGGCCGCGGCGCAGATGGAAGCCTATGGGAACATCCTGGACGTGCCCGTAGCCGCTGTGTCGAACCAGAAGGAACTCAAGGGATGTCTGAAAAGGTTCAGGGATAAAGATCTCATCCTGATTGATACGCCCGGAATCAGTCACCATGACATATATGAAATTAATGAGCTGAAGGCGCTTTTGGAGGGGCTTGATTCTTTAGAGATCCATCTCTTGGCGGCGGCCGGAACTAAAGGCAAGGATTTTGAATCCATTTTCAATAAATTCAATATGCTTCATATCGATTGGCTGCTGTTTACAAAAATCGATGAGACGATTGAATATGGATCCATGCTGAATGCCGTGGTGCACGCAAAGCTCCCGGTGTCTTACTTTGCGAACGGACAGGAGATCCCGGAAAATATTGAAGAAGGATCGGTGGATCGCCTGATAGGCCTATTATGTGCAGGACAGAAAAAAAGGCGTGCACACGGATTGAAGCAATTGCCTGAAGAGAACTCCCGGACGCTCGAATGGAACCGAGAGAGAGGGTTTGAAGCCGAGGCATATGTGGCCAACACGAATTCTGATCTTTTTCACCATCCTTCCTGCAAATGGGTGGAAAGAATCGGCAACCGAAACAGGGTCGTTTTTAATACCCGGGCCGAAGCGTTGGCAAACAATTTTCGTCCTTGCAGGGCGTGTCAACCCGAAGTTGAAGAAGAAAATGATGAACCGTCATTGACGGGGGCCGCAACCCAAGAAATGAAAGAAATCGTCGCTTACTGACAACCTTATGCTTGGCTCGAGGGGAAAAATAAAATGCAACATGAGACTTCCCGTAGCAATGTGATCAGATTGACGGATAAACTCGCCGAGAAGGGAACTGTTTTGGGCAAAGAGCCCAAACAGACTCAAAAGTCGAATACCCGCGTCATTGCCATAACGAGCGGAAAGGGAGGCGTGGGAAAGACAAATATTGTCGCTAACCTCGGATTCGCCATGACGCAGCTGGACAAAAGGGTCCTGATCTTCGACGCCGATCTGGGTCTCGGAAATATGGATGTGTTGCTGGGGCTTGCACCCAAGCACAACATCTCCCATGTGGCGATGGGTACGATGAACATATCGGATATTGCCATAACAGGTCCGGGCAATATGAAGATTCTCCCCGCCTCCTCCGGCATCGAATCTCTGACGCACCTGACGGATCAGCAGAGAGTCAGGATCCTTTCTTCCCTTGAGCGTATGCTTGATTCCGTGGATGTCTTCTTAATCGATACAGGTGCGGGCATTTCAGCGAATGTAATGTATTTTAACAGCAGCGCCCAGGAGATTATTGTCGTGGTCTCCCCGGAACCGACGTCTGTTACGGATGCATATGCGTTAATGAAGGTTCTGCGCCTGCACTATTCGCAGAAGTATTTCAAGCTGATTGTCAATTTCGCCAAAACCGCAAAAGAAGCGAGTGAACTGTACAGGCAGCTTAAACTGGTAACGGACAAGTTCCTGGACATTACATTGGAGTATACCGGATATGTACTGGCCGACGAAGAGGTCAGAAAAGGCGTGAAGCTGCAAAGAGTTGTCAGCGAACTTTGCCCCAATTCCCAGGCGAGCAAATGTTTTGCTGTGCTGGCAAAGAAAATCTGCGAGACACCGGCGCTGCAGCCACCGGAAGGCGTCGCCAATTTCTTCTGGAGAAATGTTGTGGAAAAGGATTGTCAGCAATGACAAGAGAAGTTGGATGCGGGTTACCTGTGTTATCAATGAATGTGTGGAGGTAGTCTACTAACTATGGGTTTGCCGAAATGGGAATGCGATGCATATGAGCAGGATGATGTCATTCTGAGGAATCAGTCGATCCTCCAGTATCTCCCCTTTGTCAAGAATATCGTACACCGGATTGCCGTGCATCTCCCGGCCACTGTTGAGGTTGACGATCTGATCAATGCAGGGGTGATAGGGTTGATGCACGCCATGGAGAATTATGACCATCGAAGAGACAACAAATTTTCCACCTATGCTGTCTTCAAGGTGAAAGGCGCCGTCCTCACCGAACTTCGTTCCAGAGATCATTTATCGAGATCAAGCCGGAGCAAGATACGGGAACTGATGGCTGCCCATAAGGCCCTTGAACAGAAACTTGGCAGAGAAGCGACCGACGAAGAGATCGCAGATGAGATGGATCTCGATCTCGACGATTTTTACAGAATACGGGCCATGTCCAACATGTCTTTTGTGAGTTTTGAAGAAATAGGCCTTTCTTCCAAAGAAGAAAAGGCCGGCCTCATGGACTATCTGATTGACGGGAGTGGAGAGGACCCATCGAATCTAACGGGTCTGAAGGAACTGAAGGACTGCATTGCCGATGCCATTGAAGAACTTCCGGAGAAGGAAAAGCTCGTAATGTCGCTCTATTATTGGGACGAATTGAATATGAAAGAAATCGGCGCAACTTTGGACATTACCGAATCGAGAGTCTCTCAAATTCACTCACAGGCGATAATCCATTTGAGGAAAAAGTTGAGCAAAATGGGCTTCGGCAATGATGAATTTGCGTGATCCCAGGCCCACCGTGTATTAGGTCCGGGCCGGGTGGTTGACTTTTTGGATCGGCCGTGTTCGGCCGTTGAAACAGGGCCTCCATTTTTTTCATAAGTGGGGAGGTGGAAAATTGGCGGACAAAATTGTTTTGCATAAACTGGGTGTCGCATTTGCGCCTGCTCAGAAGATAGCTTCTGTGAAACGAGAGAACCGGGATCCTGACAAAAGGCGCTTTGAACGGCAGCTCACCGAAGAAAATGCACAGGATCAGGAAGACACGGCAGATTTTGGCGGCAACAGGGAAGACGTGGCCGGGGAAATGATCTCACCGATAGATGCTGCTTCCCTCGGGAAAGAGGAAGAAAACCGGGGTCCGGATAATGAAGGGAAGACGGATGTATCGTCCCAGCCGGGATCGGTTGTGGATATTCACGTGTAGATGCGGCTTAAGACGCGAACAGACAGGGTGTAAACGGGGTCTTGATGGTGGAACAGATTCAATGGATTGGAGATGTGGTGGCGATCTGCATGTGTGCGGTTACCGTGGTATTGCTGGTTCATCAGAGGGCCCGGTACAGGCGTAATTTTCCGATGCGGGGCGTCGCGGGAAGCGTGAGGGATTTCAACCAGGAATTCAGGAAATTGACACGGGCGGACAGGGCGTCTCTGGCGACCTTGGGCGAATTCGAGGGGGGGGAGAGTGCAAACCCGGAAAATATCATAGACAATGATCCCCCGATAGCGCAACCCCTCTCCGACCCGGTTCAGGAACGCGGACATGCCGAGGAAAGAGGTTGCGATGTGTCTGTTTCATCCACGGGTGATCGCTACAAAGAGGTGAAGAGACTTGCCGATTTGGGTCTTGATAAGGATGAAATTTTTGAGAGGGTTGGGCTGCCCAAAAGGGAGATTGAACTGGTTTTGAAGGTGAGTCGTCTGAGAGCCGGCGCCGGGAGGGATGTTCGGACCGGTCATTCATTTTTGGTTTAATCAGGACCGGAAGGACGTTTTCCGATCGGCATTCGGTTGCGGAAAACGGCTGGAGGGGAAAATACTGCCTACCGGCTTTTGCCACTCAGGTTCTGTT
This sequence comes from Deltaproteobacteria bacterium, assembly GCA_021737785.1. NCBI lineage: Bacteria > Pseudomonadati > Myxococcota > Myxococcia > Deltaproteobacteria bacterium. The sequence continues at coordinate 35,943 of JAIPDI010000006.1, read as the reverse complement.
TCCCCAAGGCGGCCTAACGCCGCAACCCAAAAGGTATAGGTGCAAATCCCGGCAATTTTTGAGCGCTGACTGATACGGCGCCAACTTCTCCGCATGGTGCAGAGAAGTCGCAGATAAGGATTGTAAACAGACTTCCTGGGTTCAGCAAGATTGAGGATGCCTCGGATATGGGCTTCTGGTATACACCTTGCATGTTGGCAATTAAGTAAATTGAAGGATTAGGAAATTGCAGAAGATGTCCCTATAGCCTCTGGAGGTGAATATATGAGCCAGGCCTTGTTTTCCGCTGCTTCAGGCGCCACATATCATGAAAAGAGATTGGATATCCTGGCAAACAATTTGTCCAATATCAATACGGCCGGATTTAAGCAGGACAGACTGATCTTCAGGGTCCCGAAAGAGAAGCCAACCGGGGTGGAGGATTCAAAAGTGATGACTTCCCTGTACGCACCTGCCCCTCTGCCTTCCGGGACCACCATAGATTTTACCCAGGGCGACCTCAAACACACCGACCATCCCCTGGACCTTGCCCTGGATGGGAGCGGCTTCTTCTGTATCCAATCCCCCGATGGAAGACAGTATACCCGGAACGGCAGTTTCGCCCTCAATCAGGAAGGGGTGCTGGTCACAAAAGCGGGGTATCCGGTTGAGGGCGAGGGCGGCACCATAACCATATCCGGACAGGATGTGAGGATTGACGAGAGTGGGACTGTGTATGCGGACGGAGCGCCCGTCGGCGCCATAAAAGTGGTCAGGGTTCTGGATCTTCACAACCTCAGGAAGATGGGTGAAACCATGTTCGCACCGTCCCAGAGAGAGGCCAGAGAAGTCAAGAGTGAGGATGCCATGGTGAAACAAGGCTTTATTGAAATGTCTAACGTGAACGGTTTGCGGGCCATGACCGAGATGATCGATGTGATGAGGGGATATGAATCGTATCAAAAGGTGATCCAGCATCTTGATGATGTCACCCGCAGGGCGATAACGGATGTGGGCAAACTGTAGCATAAACAGGGGCCGCAGGATTCAGGGCGGCAGGAGGTAAGTATGTTACGAACATTGTGGATTGCGTCCACCGGGATGCAGGCGCAGAATATGAATATTGACGTGATTGCCAATAACCTGGCCAATGTCAATACAGCGGGTTTCAAAAAAAGCCGAATCGATTTTCAGGACCTCTTGTATCAGACGATGCGGCCGGCCGGAGTATCCTCGGCCCAGGGGAACGAGGTGCCGACGGGAATCCAACTGGGCCATGGAACACGTTCGGTTGCCACCCAGAAAATCTTCAGCGAGGGAGATTTCCAGGCAACCAATAATGAGCTGGATATGGCCATTGAGGGGGATGGTTTTTTCCAGATCCTTCAGCCCAACGGAGAAACCGCCTATACGAGATCCGGGGCATTCAAGCTGGACAGCGATGGACGAATCGTTACTTCTGACGGGTTTTCACTGGAGCCGGAGATAACCATTCCAGACGATGCCACTTCCATATCCATCGGATCGGATGGGACGGTATCGGTACTTCAGGCAGGAGATGTCGAGCCCAGCGAAATCGGCAGCATAGAATTGGTCAAGTTCCTGAACCCCGGGGGGCTCAACAGCATCGGAAAAAACCTCTTTCTTCCCACAAAAGCATCAGGAGATGAGATCACCGGGACGCCTGGCGAAGACGGATTCGGGACCCTTTCCCAAGGTTATGTGGAGATGTCAAATGTCAATGTGGTGGAAGAGATGGTGCATATGATTGCCGCCCAGAGGGCATATGAGATCAACAGCAAGGCCATCAAGGCGGCTGATGATATCCTTCAGATGGCAAACAACATCAAACGGTAAGATGCGGATTATGACTGCTTCAAAATGGTTCATCACGACGTTTTTTATCGCGTTTTTCACGTCCGCGATGCCGGGAACGCCACGGCCCGCGTTCGCAGCCCCCGTGGTCGTGGTCGATGTATCCCGGCAATCAGAGGTGAACAAGGATGAGATATGTCTCGGGGACATTTCGCAGGTGACAGGTGTCGATCGGAAGCTGGTTCGGGAGCTCCGGGGCATTGAGATCGGTAGGTCTCCGCTGCCTGGAAAGTCTCGCAGTATTGATGAGGCCCGTATACAGCTTCGGCTGAAGCAGTATGATGTCGACGTGTCGCAGGTCGCGCTACACGTCCCGGATAATGCTGAAGTCACAAGGGGAGTTGAACGGATTTCAAAAGAGACGATCCAGGAGGTGGTCCTGGCCTATATCCGCCGGGCCGTGATCCCCAGAAATGAAAAAATACGCGTTAAGGAGATCCAGTTCGATAAGGAGATCATCCTCCCCAAGGGCGTCGTCACATTCAAGGTGGAACCGCCCGTGGAGAGGGAATGGTCCGGGAAGATGCCTCTCGCGGTCAGCATATATGTCGGGGAAGAATTGGAGAAAAAGGTTTGGGCCGTAGCCGATGTCGAAGTTCTGAAGAAGGTAATTGTCGCCAAGAGGCCTTTGGGGAGATACCGGGAGATCACGGAAGACGATATTGAAGTGCAGGAAATGGACGTGGCGAACCTCCCTTCCAATGCATTGGCGGATTTGGGAGACATCCTTGGAAAAAGAACTCGGAAGGCCGTTAATGTCAGGGCCGTATTGAGAACGGATATGATTGAATTCCCGCCCATGGTCAAACGGGGGGATGTGGTGACGGTGCTCGCCGAATCGGCGGGGATGAGGATAACGGCATTAGGCGTTGTCAAGGTACGAGAAGGTCGTGAAGGGGAAAGAATCCTGGTTGAAAATATTGACTCCAAAAAGGGCATCTACGCCCAGGTGGTGGATTCAAAAACAGTGCGGGTCGATTTCTGAAAAAGGAGACAAGGGGATGTTTGTCAGGTGGGGGCGGACGGTGGTAGTACCATTTGGAATTGCGGTTGTTTTCCTTCTCTTATCCCTTGCCGGATGCGGAGGCAGCTCCCAGGAGATCCGTAAAGAACCCCTCCTGTCCATGCCAGTCGTCTCCGGCGGTCCTGAAATCAACTATGAGCATCGACTGCAGCCGACAAAATATGAGGGATCCCTCTGGCGGGAAAATGGGGAACTGAGCTCATTATTCAAGGATTATAAGGCCAGCAACGTGGGAGACGTGGTAACGGTTTATCTGGATCCGGACAGTAGACTCAGGGGCGAGTCAGGCGCCAATACGGATGTCGAAAGAACAGGAGGCATCGGCGGCAGCATGAAGGCCGGCTGGTCCGGCACCAATTGGAAGGCGGGCGACTATAAAGGATCCGCGGATGCAGAACTCAGCAACAGTTCCAAGGGTGGTGGAAGAACGACACGGACCGGCATACTCACAGGAACCATCACTGCAAGAGTCGTCAAGGTCCTCCCCGACGGCAACCTGGTGATTGTGGGGGGCCGGGAGATCACGGTAAATGATGAGACCCAGGATCTGCTCATATCCGGGATTATTCAGCCGAGGGACATCCGCTACGAACCCAAAAAGAGGCGCTATGAGGTCGATTCATCCTGCATTTCGGACGCAAAACTGGTTTACAGGGGGAGGGGCGTAATCAATCAACGTCAGCGTCCAGGCTGGTTTTCCAACCTTTTCAATGTATTGTCGCCATTTTAAATGCAGATGGTTCCCTCATGGCACTGCAGGAGAGAATTATGAAAAACATCTTCGTGTTCCCAAGTAATTTGGTTGCGAAGGCGACGATTGCATGTGTGGCCCTATTCTTCTGCGTTGGGGACGCCGACGCCTCCCGAATCAAGGAACTGACGGAAGTGAAGGGGGTTCGCACCAATCAGCTGGTAGGGTACGGCCTGGTCGTGGGGTTGAGCGGAACAGGGGATGGAAAGGACTCCCAATTCACTTTTCAGTCACTGGCCAGTCTGCTGGAAAGGATGGGGGTGACGGTGGACCCCAAAAATGTGGAAAAGATCGAAAATGTCGCTGCGGTGATGGTTACCGCGGATCTGCCCGCATTTGGAAAGGTTGGCTCAAAAATTGACGTGACGGTCAGTTCCATCGGCGATGCGGAAAGCCTCACGGGCGGAACCTTGCTGGTTACGCCGCTCAAGGGGGCCGATGGAAGAGTCTATGTGGTGGCTCAGGGACCGGTCAGCACCGGCGGTTATGCGGTTTCGGGAAAGGCGGCCAAGGTCACCAAGAACTTCCCCACCGTAGGCCGGATTGTAGGAGGCGGCATTATCGAAAATGAAATTCCTTACGCGTTTGTCAAGAAGGGGGCCTTGTCATTCTCCTTGAGAAATCCGGATTTTACCAACGCTATAAGGATTGTGAAAAGCATTAATTCAGCACTGAAAGACCGGTTGGCGAGGGCCTTGGATGCCGGCACCATAGAGGTTGAAATTCCGAAGGAATATTCAGGCCATACGGTTGAGTTGGTGGCCATGATAGAGCAATTGGATATTGATCCGGACAAATCTTCAAAAGTGGTCATTAATGAGCGAACCGGTACGGTGGTGATCGGAGAAAATGTCCGGATTGCAACGGTCGCCATCGCCCACGGGAATCTCAGCATCGAGATCAAGGAAAATGAGGATGTCTCTCAACCGATGCCCTTTGCCCCGGGCGCGGCGCCGGGGGCAGGGCCGATGACCTCGGAGGACGGGAGCACCATCACCGCTCCAGGAGGAGCCACCGTGGTAACCAGTGACACGAACATCTCCGCAGAAGAAGAAAAAAGCAAGCTCTTCCTTGTGAAACGGAGCGTGACCATCGCCGATGTGGTCAGGGGCCTCAACGCCCTTGGGGTATCTCCACGGGACCTGATGACCATATTCCAGGCGCTCAGGGCTGCCGGGGCCCTGGAAGCCGAACTGGAGGTAATGTAATGCCCGATGCCATCTCCGGATCCTCCCTCAAGATGCAGCAGGCCATTCAATCACTCAGTAAAACCCACCCGATAAAGGAAAGGCCCAAGGCCGGGCAGGTCCCCGCAGAGGGGAGGGATCCCGTTGAACTGAAAAAGGCCTGCGCAGAGCTGGAGTCCCTCTTCATTTTCCATCTGCTCAAGGAGATGCGGTCAGCTGTCCCCAAGGCCGGTCTTTTGACCGGAGGGAGGGGGGAAGAGATGTACACCTCCATGTTCGATGCTCAAATCGCGAGGGAACTGGCCTCTGAACGTGGAATCGGCCTCTCGACCCTTCTCATGGAGCGTCTCGGGTCGACATCCGGACCGGAAGAAAAAAATAGCGGCAAGGACTAAAAAAATGTTAAAGTTTTTAATACAGGCAACCGATAATCCTTTTGAATGGATCGCGTATGGCCGCATGATCATTCAAAGCCTGAAAACATCAGCAGCATATCTTTCTATTGCAAGGGATTGTTTTTGGGATCGCACAGGGCCAGTTCCGTTGAAGGGAGGGTTTTCAAGTGAAAATAGCGGGTGACCATCGTCTCGCAAATCTGGATGCCTATACAAAGAATGTCAGAGACAGAGAAAAGCCCCATTCTTTTTCAGGCGCGGGTTCAGGAGACGGTATTTCAAAGGATAAGGTTGAGTTATCCCCGGAAGCCAAACAGATTCAGAGGGCAAAGGAATTGATAGATTCTCTTCCTGATATTCGTGAGGAGAAAGTGGCGGAAATACGAGCCCGGATTGAAGCGGGTGAATATCAGATTGATGGGGAAAAGATCGCCTCAAAAATGATAGAAGAAGCGCTGTTAAATGAACTGATTTGACAGACCGACGGCGTTGTCATGTAAGAGACATCTCTCTTTGCGGGGGGCAGGGCGCTCGCGAAGGGGGGCTCCTGTGTTTTATGCGCTTAAGCAGGAGCAGTCACCGTCTAATGCGGATAGCTGCAACCAATCCCGCCCAAGCGGGACCCACACCCCAGTACCAGTTTCCGAAGCTACGGGGCAAACAAAGACACGAAACCACAAAGATTATCTATTTCTTACAGGGCGCCTTACCCGTATGGCACTAAACCTGACGCTGCAGGGAGCGCGAAACCATAATAATGGGTGACATGGAACGGATGCTGGACAATCTTCTGAAGATCCTTCGAGAGGAAGCCGACCTTTTCGGGATGATGCTGAATCTGGCGCAAGACGAAAAAGATGCAGTCACGCGATCGGATCTCGATGCGCTCAGAACGGCCACGGAGGGAAAAACATCGCTGGTTCCCAGGATTCAGGACCTGGACCGAAAGAGGAAAGCCGTTGCTGAAGACCTGGCAGGGATCATGGGACGACCCACTCAGGGGCTGAATCTTCGTGAAATTTCGGGTTTGGCTGAAGAACCTTATGCCACCCAATTGGAAGCGTGCAGGTCGCACCTCTCACGCCTGGCAGCATCCATTTCAGACATTAGTTTCCGGAATAGGGAACTCATTACCCATCGCCTTAAATTTGTTCGGAGTTCCTTTTTTTTCTTGAACAACGTGACTGTTTCGAGCACTGTCTACCGCAATACCGGCAAAATGACGATGACATCGGATCGTAGCGGCCGGGTCCTGTCCGGGGACTTTTAGTCCGCTGGAGAACCCTTTATTCCCGAAGGTCATTGAGCCAATAGTAGATTTGACGTTTTAAAAGTGATATTACTGTCCATTCACTGAACGAACAATTCTCTGGGTTTTGTAAGATGATTCAGCTATTCGAGTCCAAGTTCCTCGCGCCTAAAACACACTTCAGGCGCTTATCCGTGCTTATGGCCATTCATAATTTTGCTGAAGTCAGCCAGCGAAGGATCGGTGAAATTGCCTGCCTGAGCAGTTCAATGGTCAATAATTATATGAAAGAGCTACAGAAACAGGAATTGATCACCGTCACCGGAAATACCAATAGGACATGCGAATATCACCTCACGACAAAGGGGAGGGATGAACTCCTTTCCCTGTTGATCTCCTATTCCGCAGAGATTATTCGCCTTTATGGCGAAGCCAAGGAGGAAATTGTTGGAAGACTTCGTCAGATCCGCGAGGATGGTGTTCGCAGGGTGGCGCTATTTGGGGCTTCCTCTACTGCAGAGGTCGTTTCTGCCGGAATAAGCGAGGTCCAATTGAATGTGGTGGGGATTGTGGACAGCGATCTGAAGAAACAGGGGAATCGATTCGGGGGGCTGGTGATTCAACCGCCGGAGGCCTTGAGAGACATGGAGGTGGATGCTGTGGTGGTCACATCGTTTGGCAGACAGGAGGAAATCCACGATTTTATTCGCCAGTTTGTGGATCCAAAGATCAGGGTCCTGAAACTGTCCAATTTGTAAAAGGCATGGCTGACGGCTGGCCAAGGGGAATATGAGATATGGATCACGTGTCCATCCAAATCGGAGACCGTCTGATAGGCGATCATCAGCCCGCATACATTATTGCTGAGATTGGGATCAATCATAACGGCAGTCTCGAACTGGCCAAAAAGCTGATAGATTCGGCTGTCTCCGCTGGGTGTGACGCCGTCAAGTTCCAAAAACGGACCCCTCAACTCTGTGTACCGCCGCACCAACAAAGCGTCGTGATAAACACCCCCTGGGGCGCCATGGCATACCTGGAATATCGTTATAAGGTGGAGTTTGATGAGGACGAATACAGGGAGATTGATCGATATTGCAAAAAAAGAGGCATCCTGTGGTTTGCATCGTGTTGGGATGAGCCATCGGTTGATTTTCTGCAACAGTTTTCCCCGGCCTGCTACAAGGCATGCTCCGCAGTTCTCACGAATGACGACCTCCTGCGACGGCTGAATTCAACGGGACGTCCTTTGATCCTGTCTACCGGCATGTCGACCATGGAAGAGATACGGCATGCGGTTTCCCTGCTCGACCAGGACCGCCTTCTCATCGCGCACTGTACCAGCAGTTATGCGTGTCCGCCGGAGGAGCTCAATCTGAATATGATCAGGACGCTGCAACGGGAGTTCAACTGTCCTATCGGCTATTCAGGACATGAGGTGGGGCTGGTTACCACCTGTGCCGCAGTGGCTATCGGGGCTTCTTTTGTGGAACGCCATATCACCATTGATCGAGGCCTGTGGGGCAATGATCAGGCTGCGTCTCTTGAACCTGCGGATTTGCAGAGACTGGTAGAGGAAATCCGCGAGATTGAGATGGCACTGGGTGATGGGATGAAAAAAGTCTATCCAAGTGAGGATACGGTTTTGAAAAAACTAAGGAGGTATCGTTAAGCGTTCCTGGGAAGCTTCCTTCTCCTGGGCGATTGTAACCGCTCGAATAAGATCAAGCCTGCCTCGGACGATTACGGCCTTGTCTTGTGGAATATGAAACAGCGACTCAAATCTTTCACCCCTGCCTGCACCGTATGCGGTCAGCACTTCATCAACATACTCTATTTGTGGAAGCTCTTGCCTAAAACCTATGTTCTTTTCTAAAACATTATAAATTTGATCATTTTTTATATATTTCAACCAATATGGGTTGGTTTTGGGTTCCGACACTGAACGGCAACCCTTTTGCCCCATCCGTTCATAGTGTTCAATAAACTTGCGGATCAATGCCGCATCCAAAAGCGGTGCGTGCCCGTTAATGAGCACCGTGTCTTTAATATTCGGGCCCAATATCCTCCACAACTCAGACTGCGCATCCAAATTAAGCCGGCCGTTTCTGTTAAAAGGCTGTTTTCGACACAATGGCATTCCGGATTTTTTGGCCAGGGCCTCACTGACAGCGGTTGTTCCGGCAAGAACAACCATGCCAAAGCAGCCGCTGTCGAGTATCGCATCAAGGGTGTGGAAAAGAACCGGCTTGGAACCGAACACGTATTCCTCGGGATATTCCTCTATCCACATAACAGCGCCGAGAGATGAATTCTGGAGTGATTTGTGCATAGAGGGGGTGTCCCACAAGGTGTCGATATCTGCAGGGGCCAATACTCGAATCAAATCGCCGCGCATCAACCAGTTCTCACACAATTTGAGGTCAAAAGGCGTGTCAATGTCCAAACCGTGTTCTGGACAGAGCACATAAGGCAGCGAGTGAGGAACAGCCCCAAAGAGCGATTGATATAGGGCTTGCGGCAGATAGTAGGTGGGATGGCGCGACCAGAGGGCAAATGCGCCGCACTGACCGTAGAGCGGCCCCGTCTCTTTTGGAATGAGAATAACCTCCCCCTCCGGGTTGAAGAATTCTTTCCCCTCCTCCATGCGTTCCACAACAGAGGCGAGGTTTTTGGCATCAGATTGAAACAACCGCTCCAAGGCGCGATCCATCTCTTCGGCTGGGCAGAGGGGGTGGGTCGCGGAAACCATAAACAGGAAATCATGAAAATAGTGTTCCTGGACCTCCAACCAGTAAAGGGCAAACCGGAGTACATCCTTCAGGGTGGCCCTGTCGGAAGAGAGTTCACGAGGCCTAAGGTAAGGTGTTTCAGCTCCGGCCCGGCGTGCGGCATCAGCGATTTCCTCATCATCCGTGCTCACAATGACCCGTTTTATGTAACGGCTTCGGCGGCATTTTTCAATGGCATGTTCCAGCAGGGGCCGGCCGGCGAGCGATGCAAGGGCCTTACGTGGGATTCCGCGCGACCCGCCGCGTACCGGGATAACGGCAGCAACATTCCACTGTTCTGGGGGCTTATGGATATCGCAGTTCGCGGGGTCCGCCAAATATGAGTGGACGCTCCATACATGGACATATTTCATTTCGGCCAAGACCGCTGGGGGAAGCCCATACTTCGCCAGCAGGTCGTTTGCCCGCACGACATCGCCGCTGCTGTATAATGAATACGCAAGGATCAATTCTTCAGGAGGCATCATCTGCTTCCAATGGGAAAATATTGTATGCGGGTCAATTTTGTCAGCCACGATGATTAAAACCTTTGGTATTTGCGCATTTCCTTGAATGCCATTTTTGCTGCCAGTCGAAAGCTGGCAGCGGCGCGATAATGTTTGCCCTCTGCAAAAAAATGCTCGCCTCGTGCATTAAGAAACATACAGGCGATCTTCTTGCGAACCTCACCCAGTACTTCGGTCGCATCCGGTTTTTGATCAAGCGGCAGTTTTTTCCTAACGATCCGACAATGGTTGGCAAGATAGCGCGGTCTGTCCGTTTTATGCAGGTTGGTCATGTGCCCCTGTCCGGTGGTGCCACTGTCCCGGCGTTTGGAATATTCTGCCGTGGTTTCTGCAATATGATAGGGATCGGTTATGGCGGCAAGCCGTCTGAAAAAGTCAAAATCCACAAGCACCTGGAGCTTAGGGTCAAAACCTCCGATTTCTTCAAAGGCGTGTCGATCGTGGGCAGCGACAATCCCCGGGATACTGTTCGATTCCAAAAGCTGCGGGAGAAAGACCTGTCGAGAATAAATCAACTCTTTATAGATGTTGGACGCGACAGAAAGGTCTTGCTCAGACGGATCGGCTGCACGCAGTGCGTCGGTGTAGGCAAAACGTACCCTGGGCACATTTCGCAAAAAAAATACAATGGTTTCCAGGTGGTTGGGGTACCAGATATCGTCGTCATCCAGATATGCGATGAATTCCCCCCGGGAATGGGAAAAGGCGGTGTTGAGGGCGTGTCCTTTTGAGACATGGGGCGCGTCTATATACAGCACTCGGTTATCTTCCATGCTTTCGACGATCGTTTTTGCGCTGTCCCCCCCGTCATTGACCACGATGAGTTCCAGACTACGGTAGGTCTGGTCGAGCACGGATCTCACAGCTGCGGGCAATAGATTCTTCCGGTTGTAGGTGCTCATGAGGACCGACACCAAAGGTCCCTCCGTTTCCGTCCTTGCAGCAGTGGCACGCTGCTTCTTCAGCTTTCGAGATGAGAAACCGTAATGGTCGGCAAGCGCCAACAGTTCCCCTGCCCGCGCATCAAAAGAAAAGCGGTCTTGTACGATCCGTCTCAATTCATTTGAAATGCGCTGTCTTTCCTCGGTTCTGACCGCCTCCAGGCCGCGGAAAATCTGTTTAATCGGTCTTGTTTCGCTAAAGACAGGGACGCATCCAAGCTCCTGTTCAAGACCGGACAGGGAGTCGGTTACCAGTTGTGCCCCGCATGCGAGTACGTCAAAGGTCCGGTTGTTTACAAAACCGTTGCACAGCATGTCAGGATGGTGGTCGTTGAGAACGACCTTGGCTCTTCTATAGGTATCCGGCAACTCCCCCCATGGAACAAATTCGCCCTGCCATACATCATCGGGCAGAAGCCCCTTCCACCCCTTGCCCCATACCGCCAGCGGACGTCCCAATCTTAACGCCTCCGCCACAACCCGGCGCATCTTTAATCTCCCGGTGCCGATATTGTTACCGACAAATACCACGTCCAGGTCTTTCTCCTTCTCCGGAAACGGATAGAAGTGTTCCACGTCAGAGGCCTGTAAGAAAGTATGCACGGGTGTGTGAGTCATGGCCTTCACTTTTGGCGCAAATTTCGATGAGGCCACCAATACCAAATCATAGGACGCCAGTTCTTGAGGAGTGATCCTTGAGGGATGACTGACGATCCAAAGAATATTGTAGTTGTAAGGTTTAGGATAATACCGCGACAACCCGGCGATGTGAACAACGATGTCGATATCGGTGTCGCGGCTTCCCCATTCGTTCATATAGTCGATACGGCAGCCGTGGCCGCGCTTGCAGAGTGCCTTTGCCAGACCTTGGGCAAAAAAGAGGTCTCCCCAGTCGCAGCATCTTCGATCCGGGGCGCAGATTTTAAGGGAAAAAGCCAAGGGCGTGTCGGGTTGTTGGCGTTCTGTTTCCGGAAATTGAAAGTTGAAGTCATCCTGTCGAAGGATTCGGCCCCATTTGAAGAAGGTCCGATGCGTGTTCGCCTGACAGCAGGCCAGTCTCCCTTCGCTGCTTTCCTCAAAATGAGTGACAACGCAGTCGGGACGATAGATGACATGCCGTCCGGCTGCATCATAACGGAGGCACAGATCAACATCTTCATGACCATTTACATAGCCCTCGTCAAACCCCCCCAGTCGGAGAAACTCTCCTCGGTGTACGGCCATGCATGCCCCGGTGACAATGCGGAACCTCCGTCGGTTACTAACCACTGGATGGCCTTTATCGAGGCCGCGATGGATGTGGTAAGGGATACGGTTTCCGCCGATTGCCACGCCGCTGTGCTGTATCGTGCCATCCGGGTATAACAACCTGGCACCCACAACACCTGTTTCCGGTTGAGAAGAAAGTTCATCGATGAGGGCACTGCTCCAGCCGCTATGAACCAGCGTATCGTTGTTAAGAAAGACAAGGATGGCTCCGCCCGCCAGTCTCGCCGCCTGATTGCATGCCCTGGCGAAACCCAGGTTTTCGGGATTGGAGACGGCGCGGAAGATTGTTCGGGAATGACGGGCAGCAAAGGCGTTGAGATATTCGCCCGTACCATCCGTAGATCCGTTGTCAATGACAACGATCTCAAATAGAGGTTCCTTCGGGGTGTGCAACAGGATACTCTGGAGGCACTTTTCTGTGTAGGGAAGGTTGTTGTAAAGGGGAATGACGATGCTGAATACCATATAAAATTCTCCATCCATATCAAGCGTCTGATACGGCGGCCGAGGGTCCGATTTTGACGAACGGTATGCGCGATTCTTTCACCTCGCCTGATCGCGAGGTGACCCTTACGCAAAGTTCATAACTCCCAGGCCCAAGGCGCGACAAATTGAGGCAGCCGCTGAAACCACTTGAATCCGCATACGGATAAGCTGGGTGAAGTTCTTGTACATCTTTTCGCGGCAATCCGTAATCCAGGTGAACGAGTCTGCCATCAGGTTGCAAGACTTGGACCTGTGCGATGCCCGAAAGGGACAATGCCCAGCCGGAAACGGCGAGCTTTCTAAAAACGGGAGCAGGATGGGTCTTTTCGGGGTAATCCACAAAAAGGATAAGGGATTCCTCCGGCCCTTGCGACGTATCCGGATCATTTAACAAGAGAAGGTGTTGCTCCGCTAAAAAACTGCATTGAGTCAGTGGAGCAGCCCTCAGATTTCTAATCTCCCATTCCGAAACCTCATGAAAAAAGCTCCAAATAAGTTCAATGCCATTAAGATGGCTTGACAGCTCCATCCAATCTTCTCTTTTGACACGGTCGCGTGAGGCCAACGACACCAGATGATCATAGCAGGTAATAATTTGCCGGAAATCAGACATGGCCTGCAATTTATTCCGATCGGAACAATGATGATGCAAATCCGCATCCAGGAAACAGCTGCAGTATTCACGAATGGCTTCTTGCTTATCAGAAACGTCAATGTTCAAAAAACTGGCAATTCTATTGATCTGCTCATGGGCACTGTTCATTAATACTTCATACTGAATTATGATAGATTGATCATTGTTGATGTATTTCGCGATGCAATACATATGCACAAGCCAGAGAAGAAGGCTTTTGCGTGTTCCAAAACGGTTTCTCCTCTCCAATGACAGCGCCACATCCGTCGGGGACCTTAAACATACGACATAATGGATGTCCGCATCCAAATCATTCAAGAGGCCCTGCCAAAATGGAAGCAAGCGGCATGCCCGCGGATCCTTAAATCCCCAGATAGGATATCGGGAGGCGAGGTTTGCTATCACGGCGCGCGCGGCGCCCTTTATAGGATCAAAGCAGTGGCTGGAAAAATCGATCTCACCGGTTAATGCAACGCTGTGCCAGCTGCTGCCTATCAACTCCAGAAGCCGCTCATTGATGTCAAAAATATCGGCATTTTCCCAATATCCTTTCGGATTGGCGGTGGTTGACGGTAACAAATGGTCGCCCAGTTCGACACCGAGGACATTAATGCCCTTGGTTAAAAGACTGGTTCCGGATCTGCTCATGCCCAGGACGATGACGACCTTTGTCGATGCCATTCCGCTTGCCCTCGCGTGATTCCGCTTTACGATATTCTTTGCCAACCTCTGTGTCCATGCCGATTATGACTCGATGCGTCCATGCCGCCTTCTCGCTGCTAACACCAGTTGCTTGGAGTGCTGAAGGAGCTTGCCAAAACGGTCAGGAGCATGCAGTCCCACATTTCTCTGCGCATGGCTGCGAACAGAATAGAGCACCTTTGGAATATGGTAAAAGCGGGCGCCGTTTCGGGCAAATCTCAGGTAGCATTCGTGGTCATCGGCTGCGGCATTCTCATCATAATATCCGAATTGATCGTGGAGCTCTCTACGGTAAAGGGTGGCTACTCCGCACAGAAACCAGCTGCAAAAGGAGGCTTCAAAGCTGTAGTCCGGCAGTTTGAACTCCCTCAATATCCTGTGCCTGTCATCTATGATGAACATGTCTCCATAAACAAAATCAGCCAGCCCTGCATCCAGGATTCTGGCCAGCTCCGAAATCATCAGAGGATGACAGATGTCGTCAGAGGCAACAAAAGAGCAATACTCCCCGCTGGCTTCCTTGAGGCCCCGGTTGTACGTCCGGGTTGCGCCCATGTTGTGATCGTTATGAATGATGCGAAGCTCGCGCCCTTCTTGCGGATAACGGAAGATCTCTCTGCGCTCTATCATATCTTTCTTTTCGTCGTAGTTGAAGGCGTAGGATGTTTTTTCCGTTGTTACCTTTTTGGCGTAATCGTGGAGGATTTCTCTGGTATCGTCGTTGGAACAGTCATCAACCACGATAATTTCAATATTGCCATAGTCCTGAAAAAAAATGGAATCGAGACAGGCTTCAATATACTCCCCGTGATTGTAGCTTGGCACTATGAGTGACACCTTTTTCACTTCAGCCCCCTGTCGTTGCGCTTTGGACTACATCGCTTTTGAAATGCTCTTTTCGACTCTTATAAATCAGATCAGGCAATGTCCCCGCAAAAAAGCGGTTGACACGCCTGTCTACCCGCAATTCCGGTTGCCTGCAGATAAGCCCGGGGTCATGAACCAGTTTTTGATATACGTCTCGAAAATGATCCACAAGGATTTTCTGAGACCAGTGGTTTTCCACAAAAATACGGGAATCGCGGCCGATTTCAGCGGCTTCCTCGGGATGTGTCAGGAGGTAATCCAGTACCGTATACGCATCTTCCATGCGCACATTGATAAAAGGAGAGGCGCAGGTCCCTGCAAAATGGGCCATGATCCATCGGGCACGGTCATCAAGATATGAGAGCACCGGTTTGCCCTGGCTTAACCCTTCGAGGCCTGAGATATGGTAGCTGCCCGTCACCATTTCATCCACCACGATTCGGGATGATCTCTTGGCCGTTAGCACCTGCTCAAGCGGAATTCTGTGCATGATGGTATGTTTTGCCCCATTTTTTCGGCAAACTTCAACGATAATCTGTTCGGTTTCCGGCATCCCTTTTGTATTCCACCTGGCATCCCAGGCACCGATGGTCAAGGTAGGAGCAAAGAAGATATCAAACTGTGGATCCGCTTCAGAGGGTGTGTAAGGCGGGTCATTCTCGGGAACCATGTTTGGAACAACCATGGAATAGGGGTATTTACGTTCCTGAAACTGGGCGACCACCAGCCCAGGGATATCCTGCGCCATGAGTTCCGTCACTGTTATGCCCATAACACGTGCAATGAGTTTGGGTTCGCTGTGATACTGCCTGACAAAGGGTTTGCCTTTATTCCTGAGTTCCCTAAAGCTAATGGGCTCAAACTGCCTGGAATCATAATAGAGGTAATTGTGAAGATGGATAATATCGGCCTCGTTGGCGAGTTCAACCGCACGCTCCTTCTCTTCCGAAAAGATCACATCCTGGCCGAAATCCTCTGAACCATACCGTCTTAAGTCAACGAGATGGGCTTCATGGTCCGGCAACAAGGTGTTTATGGCCTTCACCAGGCGCAATGGGGCCCCGGCAAGGGGGGTTATGGAAAAATGAACGATTTTCATGATCATCTCAAGTTGAGGTTCAATGGTTCGGCGCATATGCCCCGGCGCCAATTATATATCTGAATCAACAACGTTTTTCAATATGTTTCATCATCATGAAAGTCCGTAATGACGGTTTTGGGCAACAGGGAAGAAGGGATTTCTGCATATTTTTCTGCAAATCCTTGTGGATTTGTAACCATACGTCAGTTAAAGTGAATTCCTCTCTGGCAATAGGTGGCTTTACTTCTTGAGGGGTCTTTTTTGCGCACAAGGAAAAATGGAAAACATAGCTACAGATGTCGTGATTATAGGAGAGGGGGCGGCCGGTATCCGGGCCGCCCTCGCCGCCAGTGAAGAAGGGGCAAGGGTTTTGCTCCTCGGGAAAGGCCCCGTCGCCGCGTCCGGCGCAACATTTCAACCGATTTCAAAAGGCTGGGGCATTCAGGGGCTTGTTGGTGCAGAGCGGACAGACGCCGGCCTGAAGCGTTTTTATGAAGATATCATGAGGGTCGGTCTTGGGGAATGCGATCCGGTGTTGGCCCGTATTCTTGTGGAGGAGTCCGGACCCCGAGTGGACGATCTGATCGCTTTGGGAATTCATTTTTCAAAAGATTCTCAAGGTCGTTATATCCGGGTCAAAGGGTGTTTCAGTGAGGCGAAACGGTCCTTCCTTGCCCATGACAGCCGCAATATCAGCCATTCGTTTCTGAAAGCGCTTAGACGCGTTCCCGTCAAGACATTGAAGGGTTATGCGGTGGATTTGATTACAGCTGAGCAGGCCTGCTGGGGCGCTGTTTGTCTCTTGTCCAATGGCGAGTTTCTGAGGATCGATTCAAAGGCCACTGTCCTGGCAACCGGAGGGGGCGCAGGGATCTATGAACACAACTTGGTCAGTGATGCTGAAATCGGCGACGGCTATGCCCTCGCTCATCATGCGGGCGCCCTGCTCACAAACATGGAATTCATTCAATTTATGTTGGGTGCGAGGCCCGGAAAAAACCGTCCTTACGTATCCCTTTCCGGCCTCAACCGGCCACACATGATCCAGGACCCCGAGGGGCGGGATTTTCTTGAGGTCGCCATTCCTGATCCGGACTTGAGATCCGTTGCCCTGAAGGATCGAGAGCGTCATGCGCCTTTCAGCTGTCGGGATTCATCCTACCTGGTGGATGTCAGTATCGGGCGCTCTATTAGGGGGGGGAGAAGCGTTTTTTTAAAAGAGGTGCCGGGCGGGGCCGATACGTCACTGCACCATTTCGCCCATGCCTTCAATGGAGGTATCAAGATAGATAAAATGGGACGGACCACGGTCCCGGGATTGTATGCCTGCGGCGAGGTTGCCGCAGGCCCACACGGCGCGGATCGTATCGGAGGTTGCATGATGACGGCGACCCAGGTTTTTGGATGCAGGGCAGGAAAATATGCAGCGAGGCGTGGGGTACGGATGCGGCGATCTGCTTTTCCTCAGCCCAAGGCGCCGGACGCGACAAAATTTCCGGCGTTAAGCCGGTGTCATATGGACCAAGACAGTATGGAGATGATAGCGCATTTAAAACACAGCATGGGGAGGCATGCAATGGTGCTAAGGGATGAAAATGGGCTAAAAAGATGCAGCAACCGCCTCAACGACTGTGGTGTGAGGTTGGAGGAAATGAAAGAAAGAAAAGCCTTATCGGCCCTGAGATATGTTGAGATCCGAAATATGATTGTAACGTCCAAATTGGTGGTGAGGAGCGCTCTCATAAGGGAAGAGAGCAGGGGGTCTCATTATCGGGAAGATTTCCCTTTCGCTTCTGAATCCTGAAGACCCTGCGCGACCAACGTCCGAAGTGCCTGAACCCTTTCTCGATCAGATTCCTGCAGAACAAATATTTTCAACACCATCCGGTGTATTCTCGTCATAACCCAGCCATTATGGGGTTGAAAGAAACCAGCCCGAAGGAATTGTCCAGTGACCCGCGTAACAGGAAGGGTGAGCCTGAGTACGGCTGCTATATTCTGAATTTTCGCATATGCACGGGGGCATGTACAATACCAAACTCAGAGGTCTCGAGAAATTAATTGGCCCATTAATTGCAGACTGTATCATGATTTAGAAGATGATAGAGACGCAATTGAGTGCCGTGGGGCTGGTCCTCAGCACGATTGCAGATGGATGCTCATGAGAGGGAAGAATGGCTAAAAAGAAAGGAAAACAAAAGCCGAAATCGCACCATTCGGGGTCCGGAGAAGAGACCCATCAGCAGAAACAGGCCAGGAACTGTACGGATCAAGATATTCTTTATCGGCAGCTCCACGAATTGCAGGTAAACATGAAGGTGATGCAGTCGCAAAGGGCCGAACAGCTCCAATTGCGAGACGCGCTCCTTTTCCTGTTATCACGATTGGAAGGTCCTTTGCCCGACATACAAAAAGAACTGGCAGAGTATTTTTCAACCAATCACAACTTATCAGGTCGTATTGACATAAACACCTACAATATGGATGGCCGTGAAGATGCCAAGGATGTCAAGAGACAACAGGCGGTCGCACCAAAAGACAGCATCAACACTACCAAGGAATTCAGAGATTTCAAGTTAAAACACCGGGGTGAAACATGTTACATCGTTGGGGCGGGTCCGAGTTCAATGAAATTTGCCCATGCAGAAAAAGTTCCCCACTTCTCAATAGGAATCAATGAAGCGGTAAAAACCGTTGGATGCACCTATGGCATCACAACGGATAAAGACGCTTTTGACAAATATGGGAACGAAGAGGTGGTATGGTTCCTGCCCGAATACATGAATGAAAGACCCGGGATACCTTCCAAAGAACGGACCGCGCCTGGAAAAAATATTGTGCCTTGGAAAATGACCACATGGAGAGATATTTCCAGGCTGAATCAATCCCTGGAGGAACTGGCTGTTTCAAGAGAACTGTTCTGTTATTCCAGTTCCGCCCACCCTGCCGTGCACCTGGCCTACTATATGGGGGCCGGGAAATTGGTCCTGGTAGGGATTGACGGGAGCCTGTCGATTGACTGGTATGCGATTCACAAGGGGGTGACCCATACATTGTGTGAAAGGCTCTTCCCGGACGCCCATAGGGTTTACGTGCCTCCGGGAGAATGAAGATGATCCCAAATTTTTTTTAGAGGACCTGTTGCGCCCCGAGCATGGAAGGGCGGGAGCACGCCTTGGCGTGACCCGTAAGCGGAGCGAACCAATATCAAGAGGAAGCAGGAAGGGATGAAGATAATTGCAGCGCGGTTAGACCTATCCGTAAGCCAGGATTTCAAATCGAATATGATTCTGAAAAAAGGGATCGAGTACGTAGTCTCTGACGATTTTCCTGAAAAAGCAGAGAAGGAATTGGGTCCAGGTTGTGTCGAGGCCAGGGACTATGTCCCTGACAATTTCTATCGGGGAGAGGATCTTGAAGGGAAGAGCCTGTTCTGTTTCAGGACAGGGGGAATCGGCGATCTCCTCTTCATCACCACGGCCCTCAGGCAGCTCAAAAAGAAATTTCCTTCTGCCCAATTGGTCTTGGGGTGCAACTACATCTTCAGCACCATATTGGACAGCAAGGGAGATGGGTTTGAGCAGGTATACATGCCCCTTGAAAAGGAGATGATGGATCGATACGACTACATTCTCTTTTTTCAGGGGATCATAGAAGGGAACCCTGAGGCGGAAAAGAAGAATGCTTATGATTTGGTCAAGGATGCGTTCCATCTGGAAAAGCTGGAGGATCCTCTGCCCAGGGTGTATGTGGAAGAAAGGGCTCGGACGCGGGCAAGGAATTTTGTGGCGAGAACAGGACATACAAGGAGGTATAAGATAGGCGTTCAGGTCTCGCCTTCCCTCCCTGTTCGTGCTGTCCCGCCGCAATTGTTTATCGATTTTGTCTCAGGGCTGAGCGATGAATTTATGGTATTCCTGGTGGGAGGCGAGGCCCAGTGGGAGGAGATGGACTTAATCCTCAATCATCTGCCTCAACAAAAGCAACAACAGGCCGTTAACGCCTCAAGACACCTGCCCGCCTTGGCCGAGGCCGCCGCTCTGATAGGTGAGATGGATTTGGTTATCGGGCCGGACAGCAGCATGCTTCATGTTGCGGCTGCGTATCGAAGACCCCTCATCGGATTGTACGGCCCGTTCCATTCTGATCTCAGACTGAAATATTACAGGAATGCGATCGGTGTGGATTCAATGACCTTGTGTGAATTTGCCCGCGGGGAGTACAGTTCATGTTTTGAACATGGTCAAGGCGAGTGTCCGTTAGCGAAAAAGACCGGCCAATTCTATTCCCCCTGCATGACGTTCATTTTGCCCAAGCATATCTATCAGGCCATGGGCCTGCTCGGCTTCCCCGCCCCTGTGGAAGGGGGAGGGGAAATCCGGTGAGACGCCCGGTCGTATGGCAATATGGCCGGTGACGTCACAATTTTGACGGCGGTAAACTCTCCATGCCCCATGACCTGTTCGGCCATCGAAGAGGGGAAGGGTTCCTGTATCCCCCGGATAAGGCGGCATGTTTTTTGCAATATTGCTTGCACAGCACGTTTTTTTGGTGCTGGTTCGAAACCGTTGGCCAGGGTGGTGGATGATATGACGTGTTCAACCTGTGGCGATTTAACAGGGAAGAAAGGCAAGGCATTGGATGAATAAGAGCGAAAATCAGATTGCTGACGACATCAAAAAGATTGTTGAGGATATGGAGAGTGCCGGTCTCGGTGACATTGATGCATGGAAGGATACCCGCAGAAAGTTTCAGGAGGTGAGCGGGCGCATTCCCTCTTCCATGCCTGACTTGCAAAGCGTGTCGAGTCTATGCGAAGAAGGGCTGACCTTCCTTGCTAGAAATTCGGCCAAGGGCTTCTTGTCCCTGGTTGAGGCCATTTCCGAAGGATTGATCGCCTCTTCAGAATGCCTGTGCGGGGATGTAAATGGGGATGCCTTTCTCAGGAAGGCAGGGCGAATGCTGGAAGATGTCCTGAGCGACCTCCCGGTTAGGGGCGGTGACGCGGCCGATGTGACGGGATCCATTGGCGGAGGTGATACGCTTTCCATTAACGACGCTGCAGCGCTGCTAATCCAGATGGAACCGGATGATCTCACTGAGATGACGCGTCTTCAGGAATTGTTTCACGCCCTGGAAAAACATGAGGACTATCCGGATTCGGCGAAGGAGGCCATCTCTGATGCGGCATTAAGGGTGGAAGCGCTTATCGGATCGGAGGCGCCGGATGTGGAAGAAGCCATGGCCGCCATCGGCAGACTCGTAGAAAAGGCCATGAATGCGATGGTGGAAGATGAGATGGAATCTCCTCCGCCTGATCCGCTCCCGGTTCCGGAACGGGAACCCTTGTGTCAGACCTCAACCGGTGACCCGGAACCGATGGCCCTTCCCGAAGACGCAGATACGGACCTCATTGCAGAGTTTGTCAGTGAGAGTGCTGATCTCATAGAGGCGGCAGAGGAAGCCCTGCTGGCCCTTGAAACAGACCCGGAGGACATGGAGGCGGTGGGCACGGTCTTTCGTGCCTTTCATACGGTTAAAGGCGTATCTGCATTTCTTGAACTCATGACCATCTCAGAGATGGCCCATCATGCTGAATCGTTGCTCAGCCGCGTGCGCGACCGGGAGATCCGGTACGGGGGTGCGTATGCTGATCTGGCCCTACGTGCACTGGACATGCTCAAGCACATGGTTCAATTGGTCCACGGGGCCCTGGAGGGGAAACCCTTATATAAACCCGAGGGGTACGATGACCTGATGGAGCTCCTTGCCAGTCCGGAGGAGGCGGGCATATCCGATGAATACGGGTCTGAAGAGGGTACCCCCTCTCCGAGGATCGGGGATCTGCTGGTGGCGACGGGGAAGGCAGACAGGAAAAATGTGGAGGCGGCCGCAATCAGCAAGAGCGAAAAGCCGATCGGCGTCAAGATAATGAAATCAAGTGCTGCCAAGATGGAAGACGTGGCTCAGGCCCTGAGAACGCAGCGCAGCATGCAGGGAAAGCAGGTCGTCGATTCTTCGGTTCGTGTAAGCACCGGCAGGTTGGATAGACTGGTGGATATGGTAGGCGAGTTGGTCATCGCCCATTCCATGGTGGCACAAGATAAGGTAGTGGTGGACGGAGATAACTACGAACTCTCGAAGAAAGTGACCCAGACGAGTAAAATTGTAAGGGAATTGCAGACATTGGGCATGTCCATGCGGATGATCCCCCTGAAAGGGACGTTTAGAAAAATGACCCGGCTGGTGCGAGACATATCCCGGAAGGTGGGAAAAAACGTGAATCTCGTTACTGAAGGGGAGGATACCGAAATTGATAGGAATATGGTGGATATCATCAATGATCCCCTGATGCACATGGTGCGCAACTCCGTGGATCATGGCATTGAGCCGCCTGAGGAGAGGGAGCGGGTCGGCAAACCGAGAATTGGCATGCTCCGGCTGTCGGCCTATCATTCGGCAGGCAGCGTGGTGGTGGAGATCGCAGACGACGGCAGAGGGCTTGACCGTGATTCGATTCTTGCCAAGGCCCGGGAAAAGGGCCTTGTGGGTGAAGATACCTCACTTACAGAAAGGGAGATTTTCAATCTGGTCTTCGAACCGGGATTTTCTACTGCCAAGACAGTAACGGATGTCTCCGGTCGGGGTGTGGGCATGGATGTGGTAAAAAAGAACATCGAGTCCCTGCGTGGCCAGGTGGAAATCGAATCCGAATGGGGGAAGGGAAGCATTTTCAGGATGAGCCTTCCCCTGACCCTGGCCATTATTGATGGAATGGTGGTTCGAGTGGGAAACGAGACCTATATTATTCCGACGGTTTCCATCGTTAGATCCGTCAAACCGCAAGAGAATGAGCTCTCAACCGTACTAAACCGGGGCGAGATGTTATCGCTTCAGGGTCATTTGCTTCCACTGATTCAACTGGGAAGGCTCTTCCATGTGGAGGGTCTCTCCGGTCAAAATGACAATAAGCTGGTGGTGGTGGTGGAGGATGACAACAAAAAAAGGGCGGGACTGGTCATAGATGATCTGGTCGGGAGGCAGCAGATTGTTATCAAGACTCTGGGCGAAGGCATGAAGAACATTCCTGGAATTTCAGGGGGCGCCATCATGCCCAATGGCCAGGTCGGCCTGATTCTTGATGTTGGGGGCGTTGTAAAAATCGCCAATTCAACAAATTCCCTTCTAATTAGTACCCGAACGGAAACCCGGAAAATCAAGAGACAGTGAAATATAAGAGGAGGTTCTGTTAATGTAAATCTTGTTCCATCAATTTTCACTTTTCAATTCTTGAATATTCAATTGTGCCTGAACGGGGTTTTCGTTCAGACACTAATTAAGATATCCCTTGGATGAGGGAGTCCATCCAGATATGTTTTTTGGACCGCGTAAGGAGCAGCTCTGTGAACCTGATGTCAGCCGAGTTGAATGAAAGGGAGTTCAGGCACGTAAGCCAAATTGTGTATGGCATATGCGGCATCAATCTTAAAAATGGAAAAGAGGCCCTGGTGAGGGCACGGCTCATGAAGCGTCTGAGAGCCCTCAAAATGGAAAGCTTCGAGGAGTATATCAATTTTATCAAGACCGATGACGGAACCGGGGAGGTCGGTCTGCTTATCGATGTCATGACCACCAACAAGACCGGATTTTTCCGGGAGGCAGAACATTTCACCTACCTCCGGGACAGAATCATTCCGGAGATGAACATCCAGAAGATGAGGTTCTGGACTGCTGCCTGTTCTTCCGGTGAGGAACCGTTTTCCCTTTCCATGCTCCTCCGTGAGATCATTCCCGATATACGGTCTAAAGACATTTTGATTTTGGCCACAGACATTTCCATGAGCATGCTGAAAAGAGCCCGCGCTGCAATGTACGAAGAAGAGAGGGTTCGTGATCTCCCTCCTGCATTTCTGAAAAAATATTTTGTTCAAGTTGGGAGTGAGCGGCCGCGCACTTATCGGGTGACGGATGAGGTAATGGCAAATGTACGCTTTGCATGGCTCAATTTGATGGATCCATGGCCGATGAAGGGGCCCTTCAACGTGATATTCTGTCGCAATGTCATGATCTATTTTGATCGACGCACCCAACAAGAGTTGATCACACGGTTCTGGGATCTCCTGGAACCCGGCGGCTACCTCTTTGTGGGGCATTCTGAGGGCCTGTCTGCAATCGAGCACAGGTTTCGATATGTCCAACCGGCAATCTACAAGAAATAACCTTTTGGTATGCTTCCGGGTCAGATAATAAAATGAGACACGTTGTTCAAGTCGGCGATATGAAGGTCGGGATGAATGGAGATGTGGTCGTAACCCACGCGCTCGGCAGTTGTCTCGGGTTGATGGTACATGATCCGGTGGCCAGGATCGGAGGGCTTTTGCATGCCATGCTCCCCCTTTCCAAGATCAACCCTCAGAAGGCTGAGGTAAACCCTTATATGTTTGTAGATACAGGGGTGGTCAAGCTGTTCAAAGAAATATACCGCCTTGGAGGGAAGAAATCGAGGCTGGTTGTAAAGGCCGCTGGTTGCGGCAGGCCGATGGGCAACAACGAGATGTTCAAAATCGGGGAAAGAAATTATACGGTTTTGAAGAAGCTTCTCTGGAAGAACAACATCCTGCTGGATGCGGAGGATGTCGGGGGAACCGTCAGCCGAACGGTCCATTTTCATATATCGAACGGAAAAACAGTGATCAAGAGCGGGCAACAGGAGTGTGAGCTGTGAAACAAGGACGCTTGGATGATATTATTTCGGATGTCAGATCGTTTCCCAGCATGTCTGGCACGGCCTTGAAGATCCTGAAGCTTATTGACGACCCTGAATCCACCGCGTCCAGGATAGAGGAATTGCTCAGGGTTGATCCCGGTATCACGGCGAATATTCTTAAGTTGACAAATTCCGCCTATTTTGGACTTTCTGCCAGGATCGGCTCTATCAGACAGGCGATTATGTTGTTGGGATGGAAACGCTTGGGAAAGTTGGTGGTGACGTCGTGCATAAACGCTATTCTGGATAAACCCGTTCCAGGATATGATTTGCCTTCGGGAGAACTCTGGCGACATTCCATCGCTGTTTCCGTCGCGGCAGAATTGCTTGCCAAAGAGCTCGATATTACTGCCGATGATGAGATTTTTACCGCAGCGCTTCTCCACGACATGGGAAAACTGGTGCTGGGAAACTATGTTAAAGAAGACTTTCAGGCCATTGAGACGGCAGCAGGAGAAGGAATCCCGTTTCAGGCAGCAGAGCGCCGGGTTCTGGGGACGGATCATGCAGAGGTCGGGGCTCGACTTTTGGAGAGTTGGTCTTTTCCAAAATCACTTGTGGAATCGGTTAGATGGCACCACGAGCCGGATGGCGTGGAAGCGCCGAGCACGATCATAGACCTGGTTCATGTGGCCAACATGCTCTGTTTAATGATAGGCATCGGGGTCGGAAGAGAAGGTCTTCGATACGAACCGTCTCCCGCGGCAACAAGGCGGCTGGGATTAAAGACAACGCAGCTTGAGCTGGTGGCAAGTCAGACATTGCAGTGGGCCGATGAGTTGTCCGACCTTTCTGAAACGGGTTCACGGTAAATGGTCTCGCGCCGACTGGACTGTGGAAGTCTGACATACTGGATAATACCCATCTTATGGGGGGGATGAGAAACATGGCAATCAATCTCCTGGTAGTGGATGACAGTGGGGTCATGCGGGCGATGATCTTGAAGACCATGCGAATGGCGGGACTTGAACTCGCGGAGATCCACGAAGCGGCGAACGGGCAGGAGGGGCTTGATCTGCTGGAGAATCATTGGATAGATCTGGCGGTCGTTGATATCAACATGCCGGTAATGAACGGCGAGGAGATGATCGATCGGATGAATGAGAATCCGGAAATGTGTGCGATCCCGGTGGTTGTCATATCCACTGAAGGGAGCAAGGCAAGAATCGA
The DNA here is from genome assembly GCA_021737785.1 of Deltaproteobacteria bacterium. Lineage (NCBI taxonomy): Bacteria > Pseudomonadati > Myxococcota > Myxococcia > Deltaproteobacteria bacterium. The sequence goes on along the minus strand of JAIPDI010000006.1, from coordinate 10,268 downwards.
GAGCCTGCAGCACAAGGGCGCCACCTTTATTCACAAGCCATTTTCAGCAGAAACGATCCGGGATACGGTCAAACATCTCTTGAGAATGGAGGACGACGATGGCAGAGCAGATCCGTGAGGCCCTTTCACAGGTTGCAGTCGATACTTTTGAAAAACTTGCATTTATGTTTGCCTTTCCCGAACCCGGAGAACCCGGGCAGCAGATTGAAGATGTGATCCTGGCCGGTGTGGTCTTCTCCGGACCTTTTTCGGGCCGGGTGCTGATGGGCATATCCGCCGCCCTGCTTCCTGAACTGGCGGCAAACATGCTTGGGCTGCACGATGAGGCGGATGTCACCCTGGAACAGCAATATGATGCCCTGAAAGAAACCTTGAATGTTGTCTGCGGAAACCTGTTGCCGGCCATTGCAGGGAGGGAGCCCATATTCAATATGGAAATGCCGAAGATTTTGTCACAGGATGAAATGCGTGAATCAGAGTCTTTGGCCAGGGTTCGATTGGAATTCGATGAAGGGGAATGCGATTTGGCCATTTATGTGGATGGAGGGATCAAGGGCTCCTGGCCATGAAAAATAGCGGCGCCCCCACCATCGTGCAGGATGAGAAGACCTGCGTGGTCTTCGGAATGCCCAAGGAGGCCATAAAAATGCGGGCTGCGGACAGAATCGTCCCGCTGCTTCACATCTCGGCCGCCATCATAGACATGCTCAGGGAAAAATCGGGTTTTGAGAAGAATACCCAGGGCGGCGTAGCCGCAACCAGAAAGGTAGGGCGCTAAAGAAGATCTTAACCCATGGCGCACCAACTTCTCCGCATGGTGCAGAGAAGCAGCAACCAAAAGTTTTAAACCGGGCTAAAGTTTGCCCGCCTTTTTGTCGATAATGATTTTAGAGGATTTGGTCCAACAGGTCCAAGGGCGGTCGGAAATAAGGGGGAAGAGATGGCAAGTATTTACGGGGTTCTTCAGGTGGGGAAACAAGCGCTGTTAACCCAGCAGGAGGCCCTCAATGTGACTGCGCACAACATGGCAAATGTGAATACCCCCGGCTACTCTCGCCAGAGGGTGGCGATGGAGACAAACGCACCTGTAACCATGAGCGCTGGACAGGTGGGGACCGGCGTAACGGTCAATGGGATCGAAAGGGTCTACGACCGGTATGTGACTGATCAAATCAGAAATGAAAATGGAACGTTAGGAAGATGGGAGGCGGAGAAGGGCGGTCTTGAACAGGTGGAGGTTGTGTTTAATGAGACGTCCGGATACGGGCTGAACCAGTCCATGGGGGAGTTCTGGAATGCGTGGCAGGACCTTGCCAACAATCCGTCCGGACAGACGGAGCGGCAAATGCTTCTGGGCGCAGGGGAGGCCCTGGCCGCCAATTTCCAGCAGGTCTATAATGACCTGGGAGAGATTCAGGACGAGCTGGACAACAATATCGCCCAGACCGTAAGCGACATAAATGTCAAGGCGGGGCAGATTGCTGAAATCAATCAAAAGATCGTTCAGATTGAATCCGGCCGAGGGACTGCAAATGATTACAGGGATGAGCGGGATCTGCTGATTAAAGAACTTGCCGGAATAATTGATATTACCGCGTATGAGCAAGACAACGGGAGCATCAATATCACATTGGGTGATGGGAACCTATTGGTGGATAATTTCACCTCGAATGACCTCACAACCGTGACGAATGCCTCCGGCTTTCGTGATGTGGCATGGGAAGCTGATGACGCCTTGATTCCAATCTCAGGCGGCACGCTGAAAGGCTATCTGGAGGTGAGGGATGTTGTGATTTCAGGCTACAAGGAGGATTTGGAGCAACTCGCCGACAGCATGCGGGACGCTGTCAATGGCCTACACGAAATCGGCTTTGGGCTGGACGGGACCTCGGGCAACGTCTTTTTTACAGGCACCTTGGCCGATAATGACTTTGGGGTTTCCTCGATCCTCTCGACCGATGTCAACAAGATCGCCGCATCCGGCACAGCGCTCGGCGTGCCGGGCGACAACAACAATGCCATTGCCATCGCGAACCTCCAGTATTCCTTGACCATGAGCAGCAGCACCGCAACCTTTGACGACTTCTACAATGCCATTGTCAGCGGCGTGGGCTTTGATGTACAAGCGGCCACCTCCAGTTATAACCATCAGGATTCCATGGTCAGCTACCTGGAAAATTATCGTGAATCCATCTCGGGGGTATCCCTTGATGAGGAGATGATCAATATGCTCCAGTTTGAGACTGCGTACGAGGCCGCTGCCAAGCTGATCAATACAGTTGATAAGATGCTCGAAACATTGATGAGTATCGCATAAACGGACATATTTTAGGGAGATTAAGCGTGAGGGTTACCAATAAGCAATTGCTGAATATCGTGACACGAAGTGTGGCCACCAGTTCTCAACAGCTCTTGAAGGCACAGGAGAGGGTTGCCTCCATGAAACGGATTAACCGGCCTTCTGACGATCCGATCGGCATCAGCAAGGTCCTTGACTACCGTAAAAGGATAGCCTCCATCGAGCAGTATACCCGGAATATTGCTTCTGCAAAGATTCAGGTTGAGACGACGGCGACAGGTCTCGAGGATGTGCATGCGCTGCTCAATGATGCAAAGGACATTGCCATCACCCAATTTTCCGCGGATGACGCATCCGGCAGGGAAACTGCTGCAAGAGAGGTAATCGGCATCTATGACCGGATACGCGATATCGGCAATACGCGACTGGGAGGATCATACATTTTTGCGGGTCACAAGACCGATGCCCCACCCTTTACCACGGATGAGAATTACGCGACAACATACCACGGCGACGATGGAGAGATTAATGCCATTGTGGGTGAAGGGATGTCATTAAAAATCAACGCCCACGGGGATGAGACCTTTACTGGGGTGGGGGTAACGGACGGGATTGATATCTTTGGAGTGCTGAAAGAGCTCAAGGACGCACTGGAGGCACCGGTCTATAATCCGGCAGACATTGAAGGCCAGGTCTCCAAGCTGGTCAAGGCGATGAATCAGGTCGAAAATGTCATGTCTCAACAATCCGTTGCGTTCAAACGACTTGATCAAACCGAGAATTATTGGAACAATCTGAAACAGAAGTTTGAGAATGTGCTGTCGAAGACCGAAGATGCAGATGCGGCTCAGGTGGTTGTCGAGCTGCAGGCCCAGGAAACCGCCTATGAAATGGCCCTGGCCGCTGCGTCGAGTGTATTGGACAAGAACCTTCTGGACTTCCTGGCGTAACTGGAAAAACAATGAAAAAGTTAACTTTTCTTGGAATGGCAATGGCGCTGTGGTGCCTGGGATATGGCACGGCCGCGGCGCTCGATCCCGATGATATGGCCCGATTGACAAAGGCCGGGTTGGGCGGCAACGTGATTCAGACGATCATTGATGAAAAGGTGATTGAGACCTGCGCCTTCACGGTTGACGAAATTATCGATCTCAAGAAGTCCGGTATGAGAGATGAGGCGATTGAAGGCATTGTAAAGAAGGGGTCGTTTATGAAGGGTCCGCAGAAGGTCGTCTATGGTAAAACGACCCAGACCCTCAAGTCCATCAGCCCTGAAGACATGATCAAACTGAAAGAGGCCGGCATCAGCGATGATGTGCTCAAGGAAATCGCAAGAGGAAACATAGATCGAGACGACATGGAACACCGAAGGGCCTGGGACATGCTCGATTCGATGGGTCTGTTGGTGGACGGTCGGCGGGATTATCCGGTTCCCCGACAATAATAGCGGCCCATGTCACACAACATTAGCTCACCATAGTCATTTTTTCTGGTTACCCATGATTGACTGCCATAAATGCCGTCACTATTTCATTACCTGGGATAAGACATTTCCTTATGGATGCCGGGCCATCGGGTTCAGGAGTCGACAGATGCCGAGCATTGCCGTCCGGACCAACTCGGGAAAAAACTGCCTTCTGTTCCAGGCTAGTCTTTCCTCCCTTCACTCGAAAAACTGGTGTCACCCAGAATCTTCACCGTCGCAACATCCGCAAGAAGAGCACCGATGGTCTCGATGGTTTTTCTGAAGGAGGTATTCCTGATATGTTTCCATCTCGCATCGTCGCTGTATCGCTCGGGGAGCTGGATGTTATAGAGAACAGGTGCTTTTGCATCGTCGAGGTCGCTGAAATCGGGTGAATGGACCCGAATCCATGCCTCGCCCGTGGGGACGATATCGGTCAGATAATCGATGGCAACCTGACCGTTGTCAAAGATGGTTGTGGTCAGCTTGGCCCCTTCTTTAAAATTGCCGATGGTGGCATCCGGAATCACTTCGAGAAGATTCCAACCTGCAAGGACAAGGCTTTCGCCGCTCCGGACAGCGCTTCCTCCCACCCCTTGGACAATATCTCCAAAGACAGCCTCTTTTATTTTCAGAAAGAAAAATTTCATCCGGTCTGTAACCCCCACGGGCGCTGCTTCCCCATCGGGACGCCATGCCCCGAAACTGAGAGCACTGCCCATATCCGTGAAAAAATCGCCTATTGCGCCTAAGAGCCCTTTGTGAGTTGCCTCCTGGATCTGATTGTTTTCATCCCTGTACAGAAACTTGGCCCCTAAAAACAGATTGTGGAAGCAATTTTTCAGGTTGTCAAAGGAATCAGAAATGTCCTTTCCAATCCGGTTCAAGAAGGGTTCGGATCCTTTCTCCTGAGGAATAACCGTGTTTTTCCTATAATCGTAATGATCGCCGCCGGGATTGCTGAGGAGCTGGTCGTCCTTATATTTCTGCCAATCGCTGAGTTCCTCTTCATAGACCGTGCTGCACCGGCTTGCCGCCCGGGTATCGGTCATGACTGGGCCAGACCCTCTGGTTTCCATCGTGAGATCAGGAGGCAACAATGTGGACGGGGGGTGCTGTATGGGCTCACCATCTGATAGGGGTGATTGCTCAACCAGTAGCGACTGGAAAGACACATCCCCTGTGAAGGCTTCATGGGAGAGATCAGGGGTATGCGGTGCCGTCGGGGATGCCCCGGCAATATACTGACAATCAATGAAGTTGTTGGGTATATCAGACATCTGTTGGCATCAAGAACAAGTGACTACAGTTGGAATTGACTGAGTCAGGAGCGAGCAACGAGCGGCAAGGGCCAGAGATCAGAGGTTTCGGATGCCGAAGGTTAGAACCCCCGGCATTCGAATTATCCCTGTATTCCGGCATTCCAGCATCCACTATTGACCTGTTCCCTCGAAAAGGGCCTTTTGCGTGTCCATGTCCCACCTGAAGGTGTATCTAAGCCCCTGGGTTTCTTTGAATCGCTTCAATGCCTCCTTTGAGTGCCCCTTCCATACCCCGTCAATTCTGTCTCTGTAGAAGCCCAGTTCCGCCAGTCGCGCTTGTATAAGCTTTGCAGCCAATGGATTGGTCGGATTCAACGCAATCGTTCCTGTGGCAAATGGACCGTTCTGCGGCCTTTCAATCTCATTTTCCGTGGGCTTGTTATGGATCTTTGTGTCAAGGGCTTCCTGTTCCGGATGCTTGTTTGAAAATCCACTTTCTGTTTTATCGGCAGGCCGGGTCTCGATCGGTTTTTGGATTAGGGGTTCATCCGGAAGTTGGATCGTGTTTGCCGCCTTTTTTAGCGCTTCGTTCAGGCGGATGGAGAAGTCACAGGACGTGAGGATGGCGTTGCCCGGGATCTTCAGGAGCCTCACCGATACATATGCCAGGTCGTCTGAGACGATAAAGTCTCCCACAATTGCCGCCTGTAGCTCATAGGGGGATGTGATCCCCTTGCTGTCTTGCAGCAGTTCCGGGTTGGCGGCCTTTCCTTCAGCAAAAGCGAGATGTTTCGGCATTCTCAGATCGATTACCCTGTACCCGTGTTGAGAAAAGCGGGATGCCACCTGTGCGCCCAATAACGTGCCAAAAGTGGAAGATCCCTTTGGGTGCTCAAGATTGATGAAGCCTGTTGAGAGTATGGGCATGATCCGGTTGAGTTCAGATACCAGATGCCTTTCCAAATGGTCGGCGGCCCCATATGCGGCCTTGATGAGGTCCGCATCATAATCGACTGTCTGGGATGCGTGACAGATCCCTGACCCGAGGACGGCGATCACGATGATTGCCGGAAGAGTCAGAATGAGACGAAAATGATGTTTTGCGGCAGCAATCATGACAGCCTCCTATCGATCGGTAAGGGAATAATTGGACTGAGGCGGATATGTGATGTCTGTCTCTTGAACATACTGCCACCATTCGGGATCATCGATATAGTAAATGGAAGAATTTCGCATCATGTAGCTTCCATTCTGTGTGAGGGAGGTTGTCAGGATGATTTCGTTTTCCGGCAGGATAAACACATGGTCTCCGACCTCATGGCTCAGGCGGGTCGTTTTGCTGATCCGGTAATTTCTGCCGACATCTTTGCGGTCCTCTGGGGCCGGGGGGCCTGTCTTTACAAGCAATCCAGGCCCCAAAGAATCATACACCTTGCTGTCGATTCCAATGACACGCTTGGGGTGTTTTACCAATTCTATATCAAAGCTGAGTATCAGATTGTCCTCCGGATCGTTGGAGACGCTTAAGCCCTGCTCAAAGAGATGGGTAATCAGGAGGGCATGAAATACCTTCTCAAAGGGCGTGATCCCTGACGGGGATACGTAAATGCCCCTGACTCGCCGAGGATAGCTGGTTTCCAGCCCCTTTTTGACGAGGCCGGCCGTGTGCCCGGCAATATGATCCCAATGGTGAACCGCCTGGATTTTCTCCTGGGTGGTGAGGGGGAAGAGCTTCGGGACAGGCGCTTCCGAGGGCAAAGGTTCAGGGGGTGGGTTTTTAAGGGAAACCGACAGACATCCCCCAACAACAAACAGGCACAGAAAGAGTATGGAAAGGCCCTTTGTGTGAATGCGCATATGGATTTCCTCCATTCGGTTCAATTACCTCAAGATCGATCGGGTGATGTCGTCGTTCGGCACTTCATAATCGCAGCCTGCCAGCACGGAACTGTCCTGAGTTCTCACAATGCGGGCGGAAACAAAGATGAAATGATCGGATACCGCATAGGTCCCGACAAGCGCCGCGCGTATTTCCCTGGAGCTGCCCAGGTCCTTCAATTCCCTCGAGAGTATGAATTCCCCCTGTCCCTTCTTTATGAACACGGATTCCTGCCTAAGTTTGATCTCGATGATCCTTAAGCCGTGCTGGGCCAGCCGGCTGGCAACCTGTTCCGATACGATTCGCCCGAAGGTGGAGGATGTTGTCAGGCTGTCAATGTCGACAAAACTCGCGGCCATTATCGGCGTATCCAGAGAAAATTGTCGATTAAAGAGGGCGCCGGCCAATCTGTCCGCAGCCAGATAACTGGATTCGAGCACCGTCGTATAAGGCTCCACAGGAACGGTGTCAATCGGTCCGGAAACAGCGGCATTTTTGGCAGTTTGCCCGTCATGATGGTAAGAAGGTGCGCAGGCGCCGAACAGAACGGGTATCAGCCCCAATACCAGGAGAGGTTGCAGCAAGATTTTCAGAAAAGACGAACCGCGCATCTCAGAAGTCTGGATATGTGGCGTCTTTTCAATTTCTTCAGGGAAATATTCAGGAATGATGTTTTTTAACATATGCGGTTATCCATAGGTTGTCATCGTCTTATGAAAGGTTCCTCTCTATCCTCATCATTTCTTCGATAAATGGAAAGTCACTTCTGTGGAGGAACCGTGAGGATCATACGGCAGAACTTCTCTGCATTTTTTCTCATGAGCGAAGCCGGGTCTGGCGCCGATTCCCCTTGGCTCAGAAAAAAGATGAAGTCTTTTGACCTGGAAGGGGATGCGGTTTCTGATGCCTTGGCATGCCAGAGAACCCTCGGTTTCCCCCCTCGAACGCTGATTACCCGTATTTCTTCGCTGACGCGGGATGCCTCAATAGCGTCTCCTTCAAAATAGTGAAGCAATCGGCCCGTAATGATGAGGTCAAACCTCTTGTTTCGGGCGACGGTGACCAGATTGCCAAGGGTCATATCCGATATGTCAGGCTGAGATATCACCTCTCGGAATGCCCGGCTCTTCTGAAGTTGATTACACAATATCCGGCTTGCGACCGGCCCCATCTCCGGTGCATAGTCAGGTCCGGAAAAGGCAAAGACCCCCACTCTCGCCCCTGTGGTGTCGTTCATTTCAGGGAATAAATATATTTCCTCTGGAGGCTCACCCGCAGGGAGTGTAGCTTCACGCTGATATGCACACCCCGATAAGAGAAACATGGTGATAATTGTCCATATTCCCATTTTTGAGTAGGATTTCATCTTGTGAGGCGCCGTATTTTGTCTTTGTCTTAGCATCGAATCCGAAATATTCAGGCTTTAATTCACCGAAGCCGATTCACCTATCGATTCAACATTGATACAATTTTCATGCCAATCAGTTTGAGTGGATCCCCATCAGGTTTCTCCCTGTATTCACTCCGATCACGTGCTGCAAAGGTTTTTTTAAAACAGCAGTTTATCGTTATTCAATCGGCGGAAAGTCCGCTCCGGTGAAAAAGTATTTCCAGGAGCGCATCTCCAGAAGGATGATGATGCTCAAGCAGATATATCCAGGGGGAGGGAAAAATCTTGCCGGTTGCCCTTCGAACGAAATCCCTGAAAGTGGGGCATTTCACTATTCGGAATGCGTCATAATATTGACTCGCAACCAGGAGGATATGCATTGAGAGAGCGAATATTGGAAGACGTAGCCCCGGAACTTGGAAAAGGGGGTCCGGCAATGGGTGTTTGATCGGATCCCTGCGGAGATAGCAGATGCGGTATGGATTTTGCAAAAGTCTGGGAAATCAAATCTCTGCGAAGGCTTGTATGGCCCTTTTCGAAAACGGCGCCTTACTCCAAAACAGTGGCTCAATTACTCGGGACGGGATTTCCGTTCAGACACCACATAGAAACAGATGGAAATGCAGCTCCATGAATCAGGAGATCTTAGATTGAATCCCGGCACCTCGGAGGCCCTATACCGACAGGGCAATGTGCTTCAGAGGCGCGGAAGGCCGGCCCAGGCGATTCCCTACTATCAGAAGGCCATAACACTGCGGCCCGATCATGTTGAAGCCATTTATGAATTGGGTAATGCATTCCAGGCACAAGCGCGATTGGACGAAGCCATTGCCTGTTATCAGAAGGCCATTCAGATGGTCCCCGATTCCATTGCGGCCCATTTCAACATGGGCAATGCCCTGCTGCGCAGGGGGAGATTGGCGGAAGCCATCGCCTCTTACAGGAGCGCCATCCGTCTCAACCCGGATACGGCCGAAGCATACTGCAACATGGCCACGGCCTTCAAGGAGCTGGGGAAATTGGATGAGGCGGTGGAGGGGTACCGAAAGGCGGTTTCATTCAGGCCTGCCTACGCCGATGCTCTGAACAATCTGGGCAATGTGTATCACCTGACCGGCAGGCTCGATGAGGCCATCCAATGCTATCAGAAAGCCGTAACACTGGCGCCGGACAATGCTGAGGTCCACAACAACCTGGGGAGTTTGCTCAAGGACCAGGGAAAAATTGGAGAATCAATTCAATGTCATCGAAAGGCACTGGAACTCAAACCGACCTATGCGGAGGCACATAGCAACCTCCTCTTTGCCATGCACTATGATCCGGGTTCAGGGAGCCGGGAGATATTTGAGGAATGCCAGGCCTGGTGGCAGCAGCATGGGGCGCCTCATGCAGGGAAGTTTATTCATCATAATGAGCCCGACCCCTCCCGAAGGCTTAGGGTGGGCTATGTGTCGCCCGATTTCAGAGAGCATTCGGTCAGCTATTTTTTTCTGCCCCTGCTTCAGGGTCATCACCCGGATGTGGTGGAGATCTTCTGTTATTCGGATGTGAAACGGCCGGACGGCATGACAACACGCATCAAGGGACAGGCCGATCACTGGTGCTCTGTTGTGGGACTCGGTGACGCCGATGTGGCGCGGAAGATATACGACGACCGGATCGATATCCTGGTTGACCTGGCAGGACATACGGCCAATAACCGTCTGTTAGTATTTGCCAGGAAGCCTGCACCGGTCCAGATGACCTGGCTGGGGTACCCGAACACCACGGGCATGCCGGTCATGGATTATCGCATTACAGACGATGTGGCCGATCCTGCGGGAGAGGCCGACCCATACCATACCGAGCGACTGGTGCGGCTGCCGCAGGGGTTTTTGTGTTATGCCCCGCCGGATGAGGCGGGAGACATATCGCCGCTTCCGGCCCTGGAACAGGGGCGGGTTACCTTCGCATCATTCAACAATCTTTCCAAG